>JAIRRE010000051.1 GCA_031256125.1 Burkholderiaceae bacterium | reverse complement strand
GGCCCCTCCCCCGCTGACGGGGGAGGGGTTGGGGAAAGGGCAACTTGCAGCGCCGCCAGCGCCTGAAACGCCCCGCGCGCCAAATGTCCCAGTTCGGCCTTGAGCGCGGCCAGGTTGCGCCCCGTGCCCAACTGGCGGCCATGTTCATCGACCACGCGCAACACCATAAACAGGTGCGCGGGCACCATGTCGAGCTTGAAGTCGGTGCGTTTGATGTCCAGCCCGGTTTCGGCGCGGGCGCGCACCAGCAGCGTGTCGGTCAGGCCACCGCGCCCGAACGCTTCCGGCGCGGACAGTTCCTGCGCCAGCCGCGCCGCGCTGTCGGGCAGCGGCACGAAGCGGCTGCGCGGCTTTTGCGGCAGGCTTTTGAGCAGCGCCTGAATCTTCTCCTTGAGCATGCCCGGCACCAGCCATTCGACGCGATCTTCGCTGACCTGGTTGAGCGCGAATAGCGGCACTGTGACGGTCAGGCCGTCGCGCGCGTCGCCCGGCGCGTGCAGATAGCTGGCGCTGCAATCGACGCCGCCCAGCCGCACCACACGCGGAAAAGCGGCGGTGGTGATGCCCGCGGCCTCGTGCCGCATCAGCTCCTCGCGCGTGAGGTGCAGCAATTTGGGATCGGCCTGCGCCGCGTCGCGGTACCACGCTTGCAACTCGCGGCCACTGGTCACGTGATCGGGAATCTGCCGGTCGTAAAAGGCGAAGATCAGCTCGTCATCGACCAGCACGTCCTGCCGCCGCGACTTGTGCTCGATGGCCTCGACCTGGCCGATCAGCTTGTGGTTGGCGGGCAGAAAGGGCAGCGCGCGCGCCCAGTCCTCGTCCCAGTCGCCCGCCACCAGCGCTTCGCGGATCATCATCTCGCGCGCGCCGGGCGGGTCGGCCAGCGCATAGCGCACGCGCCGCCCGGTATAGACCGGCAGGCCGTAAAGCGTGGCGCGCTCCAGGGCAATCACCTCGCCTGCCTTCTTTTCCCAGTGCGGATTGAGCACCTGCTTTTTGAGCAAATGCCCGGCTACTTCTTCCAGCCATTGCGGTTCGATGGCGGCGATGCCGCGCCCGAACAAGCGCGTCGTTTCGACCAGTTCGGCGCAGACGATCCAGCGCCCCGGCCTCTTGGACAAATGCGCGCCAGGATGACGGTAGAACTTGATGCCGCGCGCGCCCAGGTATTCCGCCGATTTATCGCCCGCCTCCGCCTCGATCTTGCAGCCGACGTTGCCCAGCAACCCGGCCAGCAGCGATTTGTGCAGCGCTTCATAGCTCGCTGGGCGCACGGGTGATCGCGTGGGAGCTTGCCAGTGCTGCTCCCCGGCCACCGCGCGCAGTTGGGTGTAGATGTCGCGCCACTCGCGCACCCGCCGCACACTGATGAAGTTTTGCCGCAACAACTGCTCGTATTGACGGTTGCTGAGTTTGTGGGTCGCGGCGGGCTGCGAATGGAAAGCCGCATCGTCTGCTACCGGGCGTGCAGACTTGGCCTGTAGCTTCGGATTAGATAGCGTTTGATGCGCCTGAGCCAACGCTTGAGCGGCGCGTTGCACCACCGGCAGCGCCGCCCGGTTGCGCGGTCCTGCCCCAGCATTCGGTCCTTGCTTTTGCGCCTGCTGTTCGCGCATCTGCGCCCGTGTTAGCGGTACGCGCTCGCCGCCGCGCGCATCGTGCAGCCAGTGCCAGAGTTTCAAGTAACCGCTGAACTCGCTCTTGTCGTCGTCAAACTTGGCGTGCTGCTGATCGGCCTGCGCCTGTTGTTCTAGCGGACGGTCGCGCACGTCCTGCACCGACAGCGCGGCGGCGATCACCAGCACTTCCTCGACCGCGCCCAGCTCGGCCAGCAACTGCATTCCGTCGGCAATCGCGCGACCCGAAGGCGCGTCCAAAAACGGGAAATCCTCCACCCGCCCGCCTTGCCCCAGCAGGTGCAGGCTCTTCATGCGCAGAATCACCCCTGCCAGCGACGAGCGCAAAATTTCCGGGTCGGTAAAGCGCGGCCGGCCTGCAAAATCCTGGGCGTCATAGAGGCGAATGCAGATGCCATCGGCCACCCGCCCGCAGCGCCCGGCGCGCTGGCTGGCCGCCGCCTGGCTCACCGGTTCGATCTGCAACTGCTCGACCTTGCTGCGATAACTGTAGCGCTTAACCCGCGCTGTACCGGCATCTACCACATACCGGATTCCCGGCACGGTGAGCGACGTCTCGGCCACGTTGGTCGCCAGCACGATACGCCGGCGGCCATGCGGATCGAACACTCGATCCTGCTCAGCCTGCGACAGGCGCGCGAACAGCGGCAGCACTTCCGCTTCGCGCAGCACTGGACTGCGCGCCAGATGCTGACGCAGGTGGTCGGCAGCCTCGCGGATTTCGCGTTCGCCGGGCAGGAACACCAGAATGTCGCTCGCATCCCCCGCGCCGCCGCGCCACAGCTCGTCCACCGCGTCGGCAATGGCGTTATCAAGGCTGTAGTCTTTAGCTTCCTCGAAAGGCCGCCAGCGCTGCTCGACCGGGTACAGGCGACCCGAAACCTGAATTACCGGCGCCAGTCCTTTGCTCGATTCAAAATGCTTGGCAAAGCGATCCGCGTCGATGGTGGCCGAGGTCACGATCACCTTCAGGTCTGGCCGCCGCGGCAGGATTTGCTTGAGGTAGCCGAGTAAAAAGTCGATGTTCAGGCTGCGCTCGTGCGCCTCGTCGATGATGAGCGTGTCGTAGGCCGACAGCAGCGGATCGGACTGCGTTTCGGCCAGCAAAATGCCATCGGTCATCAATTTGACCGACGCGCCCGGCGTCAGCCGATCCTGAAACCGCACCTGATAACCGACCACCTCGCCCAGCGGCGTTTCAAGCTCCTGCGCGATGCGCTTGGCCACGCTGGTGGCGGCAATGCGGCGCGGCTGGGTGTGGCCGATCAGCTTGCCTTTTGTGCCGGCGCGTGCATTGGCTTTGCCGCGCCCCATCGCCAGTGCAATTTTGGGCAATTGGGTCGTCTTGCCCGATCCGGTCTCGCCGCACACGATCACCACCTGATGCTTGGCGAGCAGTGCCTCGATCTCGCCACGCCGCGCCGAAACGGGCAGGTTCTCTGGGAAGGTGATTTTCAAAGGGCAGAGCGGCGGTGGCGCAGCGGCGCTGCGGAAGGGCTTCTCGGCAGACATGGAGCTTGGAATTATCGGCGGCCTTGCGCCACAATCGGCGCTCTTGCCATTCCGCGCCATGAACCTGTCCGATCCCGACCTGCAAACCCTACTTGCCGCCACGCTGGCCGGGCGGAACGAAGCGGGCGCGGTCATCTGCCTGTGCGCCGACTGGTGCGACACCTGCCGTGATTACCGCGCGGTGTTCGACCAGGCAGCCGCCAAGCACCCGGCGTTGATCTTC
>JAIRRE010000235.1 GCA_031256125.1 Burkholderiaceae bacterium | reverse complement strand
CGGAAGTTGATGGCGAGCGCATTCCGATGAGTCCGGGCGATTACATCATCACGCCCACCTGGACCTGGCACAACCACGGCGACGCGGCGGACGGCGAACCTGTAGTATGGCTTGATGGGCTGGATGCGCCTTTGCTGGCCCAGTTGGATGCGGGCTTTTGCGAAAACTACCCCGAAATAGAACAACCCGTTCAGCACACCGACGGCTATAGCTTCGTGCGCCACGGCTACAACATGGCGCCGGTACGCCACAAGGCCAAGAGCGTCAATTCGCCGGTACTCAAATATCCCTATGAACGCAGCCGCGAAGCGTTGGACAAACTCCACCGCATGGGCGAGCACGACGCCTGGGACGGCGTAAAGCTGCGCTATGTCAATCCCGCCACTGGCGGCTACCCGATGGCCGCCATCGCCCCCTTCTTGCAACTGCTGCCCAAAGGCTTCAAGGGCAAGCCTTATCGCACCAGCGAATCCACCGTGTTTTGCGTGGCCGAAGGCAGCGGTACGGTCAAGATCGGCGTGCAGACATTCGCTTTCGATCCGCACGACGTTTTCGCGGCGCCATCGTGGCAGCCAATCACGCTCGAATCCCCCCATGAGGACGTGGTGCTGTTCAGCTTTTCCAACCTTCCGGTGCTGGACGCGCTAGGGCTGTGGCGCGAAGAGCGGCAATAAAACGGCCCTGAAAACCCGCCACGGCTGCATGACTTTATTGCAAACTCTGGAGCAACTGTCGCGGTATGGCGGCGGTTGATGTATTTTTTTGCTTTTCCAAGGAGCACTTTTTTATGACATTCGTCTTTCCTCCAGAACCGCCCGTGGCCGTGCCCGTCGCCGGCTCTAGCGATCAGTTCCCGGTGCGCCGGGTTTATTGCGTCGGGCGCAATTACGCCGCGCACGCACGCGAGATGGGGTTCGATCCCGACCGCGAACCGCCGTTTTTCTTTTGCAAACCGGGCGATGCGGTGGTACCGGTGGCGTATGGTCAAACGCTAGAGCTGGCTTACCCAACCCAAACCAGCAACTATCACCACGAGGCCGAATTGGTGGCCGCAATCGGCAAGGGCGGCGCGGATATTGCGCCTGAGAGCGCGCTTGACCATGTGTGGGGCTACGCGGTAGGGCTGGACATGACGCGGCGCGACTTGCAAATGCAAATGCGCGAAACGGGCCGCCCGTGGGAAATCAGCAAGGCGTTCGACCGCTCCGCGCCGCTGGGGCCGATTCATCCGGCGGCGCAGGCGGGACATTTTCAAAAAGGCGGCATTTGGTTGACCGTCAACGGCCAGCCCCGGCAGAAAAGCGACGTGTCGCATCTGATCTGGTCAGTGGCCGAAACGGTGACGCATTTATCGAAGTTCTTCCGGCTCGAACCGGGCGACTTGATCTACACCGGCACGCCCGAGGGCGTTGGCGCCGTCAAGGCGGGCGACACGATGCGCGTAGGCATCGAGCGGCTGGGCGAGTTGACCGTCAAGATCGTCTAAAGCAGGAAGGACGGGCCGTGGATCTCTACAGCTTTTGCAACAGCTCCACCTCCTACCGGGTCCGCATCGCGCTGGCCCTCAAAGGTCTGGAGACGACGTACCACGGCGTGAATATCCGCGCGGGCGCCCAGTATGAAGCGCACTACGTCAACGACCTCAACCCCAACGCTTCGGTGCCCACGCTGGTGGACGGCGATTTCAGCCTGGGCCAGTCGCTGGCGATCATCGACTGGCTCGACGCGGCGCATCCCGAACCGCGCCTGATTCCGCTAGACCCCAAGCGCCGCGCCCGCGCGCTAGAGCTGAGTTACCAAATCGGGTGCGACATCCACCCGGTCAACAACCTGCGCGTGCTCAAGTATCTGCAAAACGTGCTCAAGGTCACGCCCGAGCAGAAAAACACCTGGTACCAGCATTGGGTCGCCCAAGGGCTGGCCGCCGTCGAGCAGTTGCTGGCGCGCGCCGCGCGGGAATTCGGCGGCCCGTGGTGCATGGGCGAGGCGCCCACCGTGGCCGATTGCTGTCTGGTGCCGCAAGTGGCCAACGCGCTGCGCATGAAGTGCGATCTCGCGCCGTATCTGCGCGTGCTGGCCGCCTGTGAGCACGCGCGCGCGCATCCGGCATTCATCCGGGCCGAGCCGCAACGCCAGCCCGATTACATCGTTTGATTGAAATAACCAGGAGACAACGCATGACCTCAAAAAGCAAATCCCGCCAACACGCCATCGTGATCGGCGGCGGCATCGGCGGCTTGGCCGCCGGATTGGCGCTGGCCAAGCAAAACGTCGAAGTGCTGCTGCTCGAACAGTCCAGGGAGATCGGCGAAATCGGCGCGGGCATCCAGCTCGGCCCCAACGCTTTCACGGCGCTGGACGCGCTCGGCGCGGGCGAAGCCGCGCGCGGCCGCGCGGTGTATACCGATTCGCTGACGATGATGGATGCGGTCGATGGCAAACAAATCGCGCGGCTAGAAACCGGCGAAGCGTTCCGCAAGCGCTTCGGTAACCCCTATGGCGTGATCCACCGGGTAGACGTGCATCAGTCGATTCTGGAGGCGGTGCAGGGCAATCCGCTCATCAAATTCCGCACCAGCACGCAAATCGTGCGCCTGGAGCCGGAAGACAAGCGCGTTACGGTGCTCGACCAGGACGGCAACCGCTATACCGCCGATGCGGTCATCGGCGCCGACGGTGGCAAATCGCTGGTGCGCGCCATGCTGATCGACGACCCGCCGCGCGTGACCGGCCACGTGGTCTATCGCGCGGTGGTGGACGTGGAGAACATGCCCAAGGAATTGCAGATCAATTCCCCGGTGGTATGGGCCGGGCCGCACTGCCATCTGGTGCATTACCCGCTGCGCGGCGGGCGGCAATACAACCTGGTGGTGACCTTCCACAGCCGCCAGCAAGAAACCTGGGGCGTCACCGACGGCAGCAAGGAAGAAGTGGTGTCGTATTACCGGGGCATCCACCCGCTGCCGTTCTCGATGCTCAACCGCCCCACCTCGTGGCGGCGCTGGGCCACCGCCGACCGCGACGCCGTGCCGCACTGGAGCTTTGGCCGCATCACGCTGCTGGGCGATGCCGCGCACCCGACCACGCAATACATGGCGCAAGGCGCCTGCCAGGCACTGGAAGACGCGGTAACGCTGGGCGTCGCGGTCGGCAAAACCGGGGGCGACTTCATCGAAGCGTTCAAGCTCTACGAGCAGGTGCGCATCCCGCGCGCTATGCGCATGGTGTATTCGGCGCGCGAAATGGGGCGGCTGTATCACGCCAAAGGTGTGGACCGGCTGATCCGCAACTCGCTGTGGGTAGGCCGCACACAGGAACAGTTCTACGACGCGATTGCGTGGCTCTACGGCTGGTGCGCCGAAAACTGCCTTGCGGGCGTGGCCTGACGGTTGAGCCGCTGCGCCTCGCTGCTACATAGCCCCAAAACAGGAGACAGCTTGTGGCCACCATGCCTGCCGCTGTTGCGGCATCAGTGTTCCCATCCGGCAAGCCGGGCCTTAACGTTATCGCTTTTATCGACCTTCAGGGCGTCTCGCGCTTTCAGTGGCGCATCGTGGCGCTGTGCTTTCTGATCGTCGCCATTGATGGTTTCGACACCGCAGCCATCGGCTTGATCGGCCCGGCGATCCGCGCGCAGTGGAACCTTACGCCGATGCAACTGGCGCCGGTGTTTGGCGCGGGGTTGGCGGGGTTGATGTTCGGCGCCATCCTGTTTGGCCCGCTGGGCGACCGGGTTGGCCGCAAGCGCATGTTGCTGGCCTGCGTGTTCGCTTTCGGCACGGCCAGTTGTTTATCGGCTTTCGCGCCGACGTTCGGCTAGCTGGTAGCGTTGCGCTTTCTCACCGGGCTGGGGCTGGGCAGCGCTATGCCCAACGCCATCACGCTCACCAGCGAATACTGCCCGGTGCGTATCCGATCGCTACTGGTGACGACGATGTTCTGCGGCTTTACCTTGGGTTCGGCGCTGGGCGGTTTCGCGGCGGTGGCGCTGCTGGAGTTTTATGGCTGGCATTCGGTGCTGCTGGTGGGCGGCGCCATGCCCATCGCGTTGGGTTTGGCGCTGATCGCTCTGCTGCCTGAATCGGTGCGCTACATGGTGCGGGCGCGCTGGGCCGACGCGCGCATTGCCCCGCAGGCAAACCTGGCCGGGCGGCATTTCGTGCTTTCGGACCTCGGAATCGGCAAGCAGGCTACGCTGCTGCGCCTGTTCGCGCTAGCGCTGCGGCGCGGCACGGCCCTGCTGTGGGTGACCTTTTTCATGAGCTTGCTGGTCATCTATCTGTTGCAAAGCTGGATGCCGACGCTATTCAAAACCAGCGGCATGTCGATGCGCGCCTCGGCCATCGTGGCCGGGGTATTCCAGGTCGGCGGCACGCTGGGAGCCATCGCGCTGGGCTGGCTGATGGACCGTTTCAACCCCAGCGCGGTGCTGGCCGCAGCCTACTTGCTGGCGGGCGTATTCATTGCCGCCGTCGGGCATCTCACCGGCAACCCATGGCTGGCCAGCATCGCGGTGTTTTGGGCGGGCGTGTGCGTTTCGGGTACGCAGGTGGGGGCCAATGCGCTGTCGGCGGCGTTCTATCCGACCGAATGCCGCGCCACCGGCGTAAGCCTGGCCAACGGCGTGGGGCGCTGTGGCTCGGTGCTGGGGTCGCTGGCGGGCGGTTCGATGCTGGCGCTGGGCCTATCCATGTCCTCGCTGTTCACACTGGTCGGCGTGCCCTGCTTCATTGCGGCGGCGACGATGCTGCTGTTCGGCTTCAGCCAGCGCCAGACCGACTTTTCCCGTCATCAGCCACCAGCGGCAGGTTCCACGGGCAAGGCTATACCCACCCCCACCGGCGCGCGGTAGCGGCAGCTAATGTGAAAAACAGCATTTCCCGAGCGCAACCAAACCGGCGTAACGCAAGCCGATGCGCAGGGTGTAGCGCTCAGATGCCGCGTTAGGCAGCGGCAGGTGTCTGGATGTAGCCGTGGTTGCCCAGCATCTTGTGCGCCAGGGCGATGACGGACTTTTTGTATCCCTAGCGGATGCTCAGCTCAAGGCCTGGAACTTGCCCTTGAACGCGCAGCGCGTTTGCTCCCCCGCTTGGGCAAACTCGCATAGCAGCGGGCGTACCCAAACATTGCCGCAGCGGATGCGTCCGCTCTTGCGCTTGCCCGCGTTTTCATTGTTGCCCGGACAGATGCCCACCGACAAGGCCAGGCACTGTGCACAGCCACTGCCATTTTTGGTGGTATACCAGGATACCCGGCGGAACGACTTGGAACAACAAAAAACCCGCATAGCGTTGTATCTATGCGGGTTTTAGTGCGTTATGGAACGTAAAGAAACGTGTTATTGGTGCCGCTTGTCGGAATCGAACTGACGACCTTCCGCTTACAAGGCGGATGCTCTACCAACTGAGCTAAAGCGGCGAGGGAAGAGTTGTTTTACGGGTTGCTCCGAATAATAGGGCATTCTTGAGGGCCATTTACGGCCACGATGAAAAATGCGATCCTGTACGGTTATTTGATGCGTTTGAAGGTTGGACGCGGGCGAGGCGGGGATGGTTCGGGCGGTTCGCCATCACTGGTATCTGGTGTGGTGGCAACCAGTTGGATGTTGCCGCGCGCGCTGGGCGCGTCGGCTACGCCTTGGCCAGGCGCAGCGGTGTCGGCGTTACCAGCCGCGCCGCTGACGCCGGGCATAGCGGCGGCGGCGCTCGCGTCAGGCGCGGTGGCGCCTTGCACGGAAACGGGAAAGGCCATGCCTTGCCCGTTTTCGCGGGCGTAGATAGCGATGACGCGATC
>JAIRRE010000350.1 GCA_031256125.1 Burkholderiaceae bacterium | reverse complement strand
ATCATGTCAGCAACGTAGATCACGCCGTTGGCATCCACGGCTACGCCCGTAGGCTGAAAGAAAAGGGCCTGACTGATTGGGCCATCTTTCCAGCCAACCAGGCTTGGTGTCCAGCCGCTTGTGACAGTGGCTCCCGCGACAGTGCCTGCAATCGTCGTGACTTGGGCGTTTGGCGTGATTCGGCGTATTGCGCCGTTAGAGGCGTCAGCCACATAAAGAGCGCCGTCTGGACCAAACGCCATGCCCGACGGCACGCAAAAAGCAGCACTGGCGCCGACGCCATCGGCAAAACCACATGCGGTTCCCGAACCGGCCCAGGTACTCACCACACCGCTGGGCGTTATCTTGATAATGTTGTTTGTGTTTGTGCTTGTGTTTAAAGCGGCAATAGGAGGCGTGCTACTAACGGTTAAAGCTGCGGCAGTGAGAGTCGAGTCATTGGTGACAGTAACAACAGAAGAAGGCGGGACACTGGTGACGTTTGTAGGGACAGTAGAAGCCGGGTCGCTGACGTACAAGTTTCCGCTTCCATCCATTGCAATGCCCCAAAGATGAGGAGGGCTTCCGTATATGTTGGCGAGGGCAGCCTGATCGCTCGCGATGGTGGTTACGACCCCGGCCGGTGTTATCTTGCGGATGGTGTAATTGTCCGAAGTGACATACACATTACCGGCAGCGTCCAGGGTCAGCCCTGTCGGATCGGAAAACTGCGCGGCCGAACCCGTGCCATCGACATATCCCATCACATTTGTTGTGCCAGCCAAGGTGCTGACCGTGCACGCGGCGGTGCCGGGGTTGGTGATTTTGCGGATGACTTGATCCATGGTATCGGCGACATAGATCGTGCCGTTCTGGTCCACGGCGAGGCTAATGGGTTCAGAAAAGAGAGCGCTTCCGCAGGGGCCGTCGATGTTGGTAGAGACCTCGTTACCCAAGCTGCCCGTACCCGCCACGGTGCTGACCATGCCATTGGCGATTTTGCGGATTTTGTTGTTGTAGGTATCGGCAACATAAACGCTGCCATCCGGCCCAACCGCGACTCCCTCTGGAAAGTTGAAAGTCGCGCTTGCCACCGGGCCGTCAGCGGAACCGCTGTGGTAATTAACGCTTGCGCTACCCGCTAGCGTGGAGACGACGTAGCTGAGGGTTGCGGGTATGGGGGGATTTGAATGGGAGGTTACCATGGGGCTATCGTCTCCCCCGCCCCCGCAAGCAGACAGAGCCAAGCCGCAAGCAGCCGCTATTGCTAATTTCGTAATACCGTTCATGCTGGTTTCTCCTTTAAGTTGAAAATCACACACGCTGCATATCTTAAGGAGCGTTCGCTCTAAAAATTTACCGTTCGTCGGACGAATACGACCGTTCGTCGGATAGATAGGCTGATGCGCTCGCTCGCTTCAAAAGAAGGTAACGCCAAGGCGCTACCATTCGCTGAATCTCAAACCGTGGTGTCGCACCCGGATGGGAGACAGCTCTTTCATACCCATGCCCGCCGCCATTCATCCGGTCCGCCGCCCGATCCGCGAGCTGCCGCACGAACTCGTCAGCCAAATCGCCGCCGGTGAGGTGGTGGAGCGGCCCGCGTCGGTGGTGCGCGAGTTGCTCGATAACGCGCTGGACGCGGGCGCGGCGCGCATCGCCGTGCGACTGGCCGCGGGCGGCGTGCGGCTGATTACGGTTGAGGACGACGGCATCGGCATTGCGCCCGGCGAGATGGCGCTGGCCCTCAAGCGCCACGCCACCAGCAAAATCGGCAGCCTGGCGGAACTCGAAGCGGTGGGGACGATGGGCTTTCGCGGCGAGGCGCTGGCGGCGATCGCTTCGATTGCTGAGGTGACCCTGCTTTCGCGTCCCCGCGATGAGGATCACGCCTGGCGGCTCGATGGCCGCACCGGCGAGTTGGCGCCCGCCGCGCGTGCGCCGGGTACCACGGTGGAGGTCAAGGAACTGTTTTTTTCCGTGCCCGCGCGGCGCAAGTTTTTGAAAAGCGATGCTACCGAGCTGGCGCATTGCGTCGATGCGGTGCGCCGCCACGCGCTGGCGCGGCCCGATGTGGGGTTTGCCATCTGGCACGAGGGCAAGCTGATCGAGCAATGGCGCGCGTGCGTTGATGGCGACGCACAGGAGGCTCTGACGCAGCGCCTGTCGGACGTGCTGGGCGCGGATTTCATTGCGCAGTCGGTTCCGGTGGATTTCACGCTGGAGGCGGTGCGCGTGACAGGCCGCGCGGGTTTGCCGGACGCGGCGCGCTCGCGCGCCGACCAGCAGTTTGCTTACGTCAACGGGCGCTTTGTGCGCGACAAGGTCATCGCCCACGCGGTGCGCGGTGCGTATGCCGACGTGCTGCACGGCCAGCGGCAGCCGGTGTATGCGCTGTATGTGACGCTGCCCGCCGAGCGGGTGGACGTGAACGTGCATCCGACCAAAATCGAGGTGCGTTTCCGCGATGGCCGCGAAGTGCATCAGGCCGTATTGCACGCGCTGGAAGGCGCGCTGGCGGCGCCGCGTACCGCGCAGGCGGGGGTGTCGGCGGAGCCGGGCAGGGCACAAGAGGCTGCGGCGCAACCGCCGAGCCATGCCGCGCCGCCGTGGCGTGCGCAGCAGATGGCGCTGGCATCGCCCGGGCAATCCCTGGCGCAGGCGGCCGCGCTGTGGGGCGGAACGCCGTCAGACGCGGCCTTTACCGGCGTGCGCGAAGCGCCGTCCGCAGCGTTGGCGCAAGTTGCGGCGGGCGACGGTGACTCGGCGTGGCTGGACTATCCGCTGGGCCGTGCCATGGCGCAAATCCACGGCATTTACGTGCTGGCCGAAAACCGCGCCGGGCTGGTGCTGGTGGATATGCACGCGGCGCACGAGCGCATCGTCTATGAGCAGCTCAAAGCGCAGCAGGGCGCGCCTAGCAGTCAGCCGCTGCTGATTCCATCCACTTTCCCGGCCACGCCGCAGGAGGTAGCCGCCGCCGAAAGTCATGCCGGTGCGCTGGCGCAACTGGGGCTGGAGATTACGCCGCTGTCGTCGAAAACGCTGGCGGTGCGCGCCGTGCCCACGGCGCTGGCGGGCGGGGACGCGGTGGAACTGGCGCGCGCGGTGCTGGCGGAACTGGCCCGGTTCGGGCCGGACGAAGCGGGCAGCGTCATCAACCGCGCACGCGATGATTTATTGGCGACGATGGCCTGCCACGGCGCGGTGCGCGCCCATCGCCACCTGACGCTGGCGGAAATGAACGCGCTGCTGCGTCAAATGGAAACCACCGACCGCGCCGACCAATGCAACCACGGGCGGCCCACCTGGCGGCAACTGACCTTGCGCGAACTCGACAGCTTGTTTCTGCGCGGGCGCTGAGATCGCCAACAGGTTCTGCGGCGGCGAGTGTGGACTTTCGAGAGTCGGGTTCAAGCGCTGCGCCACTTTAAATGTACCTTGTTGGATACCCGCCTGCCCAGCCGCCAGCAGGCGCCATAAAGTGCCATGATTATGTGATCGTGTCACGTATGAGACACCATCCAAGGGTTTTCTGGTTGGTAGGGTGAGCGTTCGCTTAAAACCATGATAGTATCGCATTGTGAGTAATGCTGGAACGCTGATTTTCGGCGCTGCCGCTGATCTTGCAAACGCAAGGAGACAATCCCCATGAGTAATATCTCGATTCCAAATGCCGCAATTGAAATCAAGGATGCGACCGCCAACCCCGGGCCGATGGGTTTGCTAGCCTTCGGCATGACGACTTTATTGCTTAATATTTCACTGGCTGGTTTTACGTCTCTGAACAGCCTGGTGCTACTGGTTGAGATTTTTACCGGCGGTATATTACAGGTCATCGCTGGTATCCTGGATTGGAAAAAAGGCAATACCTTCGGCAGTACTGTATTTATATCCGCAGGGTTTTTCTGGGTGGTGCTGGCCCTGCAAACTATCCTGCCCGCGTGGTCTGGTGGCGCAGTACCTGGCCCTACACCCGTTAGCGAAGGTTTTTTCCTCCTCATGTGGACCGCCTTTGTGGTGGTACTATTCGTCGGCGCGATTAAAATGCGCAATCGCTCGTTTCAGATCGTGCTTGCGGTGGTGGCGATTCTGTTTTTTATAGCCAGCGTTGGCGCGTTGACCCGAAATCCGGTAATTAATACGATTTCTGGTTATTTTGGCATTTTTTGCGGCGTATTGTCCATCTTTGTGTCGCTCAAGCAATTCCTGGGAGAAGTTGACAAAGTTGTGGCGGCTGAACACGCGCGCGAAGAACGGGGATGATTTTGATGCGCCGATGAATAAGTTTGCGCGAATTGGCGTGCTTCGGCACACTGCCGAGGAGTAACCCGAATGCGTCGATACGCTGCCCCATGATGCCGACGGCTTTTTCATCGCGCGTGCCGCCAAAGGTCGGGTACGCATAGCGGATGGGCTG
>JAIRRE010000325.1 GCA_031256125.1 Burkholderiaceae bacterium | reverse complement strand
GGGGTACTTCTGGGCGCGCTGCTCCCAGCCACGCTGCATGTCGGGCCAGGAGGCTTGTTTTCTGGCGGCATCAATCATGACCTTGCTGAGTTCGCAGTTACAGTCGAGAACCGCGTTGTACCAGACATAGGCATAAACCATATCGCCGTATTCGGTCCCTTGCGCGGAGCGAGCCACTTGTTCCACGGCTTCCGGGCTGCCGCCCCATTTGGGCAAGGCGCTCTCCATCGCCGCCCAGTAGATGGGCATAAAGCCAGGATAACGCTGTATCCCTTCATGCAACAGTTCCGGGGCGCCGGGATTGCCCGGCTCTACGCGCGCAAAAAACAGCATTTCCATATACCACATGGGGCTGGTTTGCCCTACCGTCTTGTTCTTGAGCAAAAAATTACGCGCATTGCTGATAACGGCATTGAACTCAGGCCAGACGCGCGGATTGACGGTATCAACGGTACCATCGCCGCGCAAATACCACGCATACGACCCGGCCAGTATTGCCTTGGCGACCACAAACGTGGCGGATTCGGGCCGGCGTTTGATCCATTTATCCAGTTCGCGGTTCTCCTTGATAAATGTCTGCCTGGCCCTCTTCGGAGCCTTGGTCAGAACGGCAAAGCAACTGTGATCGTAATAATATTGCAGCGCATCAAACGCCAAGAAAAGCTTGGGCGTGCCGGCCACCGTGGTGGGTAGTCCTGCCGTATAGCCTTGCACCAGCTTGTCGTAATCGTCCCAGTCCAGACTACGCTTATCTGTTGTTTGAAAAAGAGTTTCCAATGCCTGGTTATCTATTTTTTCGCTCTCACTCGGTTCCTGGCTTTCCTTCGCTTGTACCGACTGTACGGGGTGCGAGGGCTGTTGTTTAAGGCCCGTACATGCGGCACAGCAAGCTGCCACCACTAAAACACATAGCCATCGTGCGGGCGCATTCATGATGATTTCCTTTAAGCTGAGTGAAGTACTCACCAATATACATCACAATTATTCTGCTTGAACCCGAAGTTCACCTGCACACCAAGGGCCGTGCGCAGTGTTGGCACAATTCATATTTTGCTTGGAAAATTTGCCATGAGCCTCCTCAAGGACCGCATCACCGAAGACATGAAAACCGCCATGCGCGCCAAGGACAGCGCGCGCCTGGGCACCATCCGCCTGCTGCAAGCGGCCCTCAAGCAAAAAGAAGTCGATGAGCGCGTCACGCTCGATGACGCCGCCATCATTGCCATCATTGACAAGCTCATCAAGCAACGGCGCGACAGCGTGGCCGCTTTCACCCAAGCGAATCGCCAGGATCTGGTGGACCAGGAAAGCGCCGAAATCACCGTGCTGCAAGCCTACCTGCCCGCGCGCCTGTCGGAGGAGGAAGTCGAAGCCGCTGTGCGCGCCATCGCCGCCGAGACCGGCGCCACCGGCCCGGCGGACATGGGCAAGGTCATGGGCGCAGCCAAGCAGCGCCTAGCCGGCCAAGCCGACATGGCAGCCGTCAGTCAAGCTGTCAAGAAAGCCTTGACGGGGTAATCTCGGCGGCTCAACTTCCGCCCACCATCATCCGGTCAATGAGCACCGATCCGGTGGTCTTGGCGCCGTAGGTGTAGGCATCGGCGCCGACGGCGCGGATGCCGGCCAGCATTTGCCGCAGATTGCCGGCGATGGTGATTTCCTGCACCGGGTAAGCGATCTGCCCGCCTTCGACCCAAAAGCCGCAGGCGCCGCGCGAGTAGTCCCCGGTGACCAAATTGATGCCCTGCCCCATCAGTTCGATGACGAACAGGCCGGTATCGAGCTTGCGCAGCATTTCGCTCAGGTCGTCACCGGGGCGCGTCAGGCGCGAAGTCAGGCTCAGGTTATGCGAACCGCCGGCGTTGCCAGTGGTAGGTAGGCCGAGCTTGCGCGCCGAATAGGTCGAAAGAAAATAGCCCTCCACGCGCCCGCGGAACACCACGTCGCGCGCGGCCACACACACGCCCTCGTCGTCGAACGGCGCGGAACCTTTGCCGCCGCGGATGAACGGGTCTTCGCGAATGTCGATGTGTTCCGGGAAAATGGGCTGGCCCAGCGAGTCGAGCAGAAAGCTGCTCTTGCGATACAGCGGCCCGCCGCTGACGGCCTGCACGAAGCTGCCCATCAGCCCCGCCGCCAGCGGCGACTCGAACAACACTGGGCATTCGGTGGTGGGCATTTTGCGCGCGTTCAGACGGCTCAGCGCCCGCTCGGCGGCGTAGCGCCCCACAGCTTCGGGCGCAGCCAGGTCGCACGCATTGCGCATGGAGCTGAACCAGTAGTCGCGCTGCATGTGCTCGCCCGATCCGGCGATGGGCGCCACGCTCAGGGTATGGCGCGAACTGGCATAGCCGCCGCGAAAGCCGTGCGTGTGCGCGGCAAAAAAATGGCTCTGCTGCGCCGAAACGCCCGCCCCTTCGCTGTTGGCGATGCGCGGATCGGTCGCAAACGCCGCGCCCTCGCACGCCAGCGCAATTTCGAGCGCCTCATCCGCTGTCACCGGCCAGGGATGAAACAGGTCCAGATCCGGGTACTCGCGTGCCACGTCGGCCTCATCGGGCAGCCCCGCCGCCGGATCCTCGGCGGTAAAACGCGCGATGTCGTAGGCCGCCTGCACCGTGCGCTCGACCGCATCGGACGAAAAATCCGATGTACTGGCGTTGCCGCGCCGCTGGCCGATATACACCGTCACGCCCAGCGATTTGTCGCGGTTGTGTTCGATGTTCTCCAAAGCGCCCTTGCGCACGCCCACCGACAGGCCACGCCCTTCGGACGCCTCCGCTCCGGCATCGGTCGCGCCCAGCTTGCGGGCGTGGGCGATGGCGGCATCCACCAGGTCTTCAAAAAACGCGCGGGAATACGAAAAGCCCTCGGCGGGTTGGGTAATGTTGGTGTCGCTCATGCGGACTATGATAGCTGCCCCATTTTTGTAGCGCCATCCGCCCCAGTTTTGCATGTCCCGTCCCATCCGCAAAGGCTATTTCGTGCGCGGCCAATTTGTGGCCGAAGGCAGTGAATTGGATTTGGAGTTTCAGCGCGAACGACAAGATGCCGGCCCCAGTAAAACCGAGCGCAAGGCCGAAAGCGCCGGACTGCAAACGCTGGGCGAACAGCTTACTGGTTTGTCCGCAGACGCCCGCGACGCGCTGGAACTGCCCGCGCGGCTGACTGAGGCGCTGGCCGAACTGGCGCGCATCACCGACTTTGGCGCGCAGCGGCGGCAACGCCAATTCATCGGCAAGCTGATGCGGCAGTTGGGCGAACAAGACCTCGCCGCCATCCGCGCCGCGCTGGAACACCAACGCCACGGCGCAGCGCAGGAAACGCTGCTGCTGCATACCGCCGAAGATTGGCGTGCGCGGTTGATTGCCAGCGACGGCGCGCTGGCCGAGTGGATCGCGCAACACCCCGGCACCGACGCGCAACCCCTGCGCGCGCTGGTCCGGCAAGCACGCAAGGACCGCGCCACCGCAGCCGCTGCGCCGGAGCAAACGTCCAGACAAGGCCGCGCGGCGCGTCAACTGTTTCAATTGTTGCGCGAGCGCTTGGCAGCCCCGCCGCAGCCCGGCCATGACATTCCCAGCGGGAATTGAAGCCCTTGCCATCGCCGGGCCGACCGCCAGCGGCAAATCGGCGCTGGCGCTGCTGCTGGCCGAGCGGTTGCCCATTGAAATCATCAGCGTCGATTCAGCGCTGGTCTATCGCGGGCTGGACATCGGCACAGCCAAGCCCAGCCTGGACGAGCGCGCGCATGTACCACACCACCTGATCGACATCCGCGACCCGCGCCAACCCTACAGCGCCGCCGAATTCGCGCACGACGCCCGGCTGTTGATCCCGCAAATACGCGCCCGCCAGCGCCTGCCCGTGCTGGTCGGCGGCACCATGCTCTACTTCAAGGCGCTGAGGGACGGACTGGATCCGCTGCCGCCCGCCGACGCCGCTATTCGCGCGCAAATCGACCAGCAAGCGCGCGCGCGCGGCTGGCCCGCGCTGCACGCCGAACTGGCGCGCATCGACCCTGCCACCGCCGCACGCCTGCCGCCCGGAGACAGCCAGCGTATCCAGCGCGCGCTGGAAGTCTGGCAACTCACCGGACGGCCTCTGTCGGACTGGTTCACTGCCCGGCCCGCGCCAGCCAGCTCAAGTCACCACGGGCACGGCGGCATCGCCGGCCACAATGCCCCCCGCATCGCCCTATTCGCGCTGGAACCTCAAGACCGCGCGTGGCTGCACCAGCGCATCGCCGCGCGCCTGGATGCTATGTTGGCGCAAGGATTCCTCGCCGAGGTGCGCGCCTTGCGCGCGCGCGGCGATCTGGGCGCCGACCTACCCGCGCTGCGTGCCGTCGGTTACCGGCAAGCATGGCAGGCGCTCGATAGCGCGGGCGATGCCAGCCTCACCCCCGCCCAACTCGCTGCCCTGCGCGACCAGGCCACCGCCGCCACCCGGCAACTGGCCAAACGCCAACTAACATGGCTGCGCGGTATGACGGACCGCACCGTACTGCCGATATGCCAAGATACGCAGCTAACCGAGCTGGCCGATGAGCTGGCGCGGCATTTGCCATCGGCTGGGCTGAACACGCGATAAGCTTTTCCAATAAACCACGATTTGATTCGGAGACGTACCATGTCAACCTTTGCATCCTCTCTCCGCTCTCGCTGGCGCATTTGGCTGACTGCTGCCGTGCTGGTCAGCGCCACCACGCTAACGCAAGCGGCCTCACAGGCTCCCGCAGCCGCCGAGCATGGCATGGTGGTAACGGCGCAGCATCTGGCAACCCAGGTCGGCGTGGATGTGCTGCGTCAGGGAGGCAACGCGGTGGATGCGGCGGTGGCGGTGGGCTATGCGCTGGCAGTGGTGTATCCGGCGGCGGGCAATGTGGGAGGCGGCGGGTTTATGACCCTGCAATTGGCCGACGGACGCAAGACGTTTCTGGATTTCCGCGAAAAAGCGCCGCTGGCAGCCACG
>JAIRRE010000315.1 GCA_031256125.1 Burkholderiaceae bacterium | reverse complement strand
ACGCACTATGGATGGACGGCGTTGGAGCCGAAGCCCACCCTGCCCGAAGCCGACGGCAACCTCGGGCACAATCTCCCGGTCAAATACTTTTTTCATCTGGCCAATTCTAGGGCCTGTCGCCCCTCGCGCAGGGTGTCTGAATCTCATCTAGAAGACCTCTGGAGCGCGAAAACAACGGGTTATTTGGCAGAATTTAATGCATCGGGTCAATTCAATGGCACCCCGCTCCGGCCAAATTCACACGCACAATATCCCGCAGACGCTGGCTCTCCAGCAGCGGAGCGCGAGTGATGTGCCGGATGCGTTCGTAGCACGCATGTAGAACCGGATCGGTTAGCAAGTTGGCGTTTTGTTCGATGCTCTGAACATAACCATCAGGCACGGCGCGCTCAAAGTGGCCGATGCGCCATTTCGGTTCGTTGGCGGGGTCGGGTATACCGGCCATCTGGCGCAGGGACGGGTGATTAAAATCAATCGGCAGCCGCGCCAGCAGCGGGTCGGCCAGGGCGCAGGTGTCAATGTTATGCAGGCCCGGCCCGCCCTGTATGCCCGTGTGGCCGAGATCGCCGCAGATGATCCGAGTGGCGCCAACTGCGCCGCGCGCACGGTAGCTATCGGGGCGAAACAACGCCAAATCCGATGCCGAAATGTTGGCAAGCGCGTAACGAGCAAAGTAAAAACTGCGCTCGTCCGCGATGAGATGGATGTCGAGCACCCAGTTGTAAGGCAATTTCCCATCCATGGCTGTGCGAACTGTGTTTTGGATGTTATGCCAGGCCAGCGCCGGCACGGCCAGTGTCAACAGTCCCAATACCAGTCGCGGTACTACGCGCGCGCCGGGCAACTGGGCGCGCGCCAAAACGATGGCGCCGGCCAGCATCGGCGCGGTAAAAAACCGTCCTGCCATAAAGTCGCCGCCGATGCTCACCACATAGACCAGATACAGCGCCACGCCCAGCGCCCAGCTCCAGCCCCACCGGCGTACCCAGGGCGCCAGCAGCAAAGCCAGCGCGGTTACCGCCAGCGTCAGCGGGTCGCTCAGAGACAAGCCCAGATACTTGATTTTGACGGCCGGCGACAGCGCCAAAACCACGATCGGATTGCTCATCAGCGTATTGCCGAAGTAGCGCAGACCCTGCATGAGCAATTGGCTGTGCGGGATACCCGTTCCCAGCTTGGCATACGCCGTGTTCGGAAACGGAAAACCGTAATACAGCAGCGAAAAAGCCGTCCAAACCAGCACTGGCACAGCGGTCCAGACCAGCGCGTGGGCGCGGGTAGCCACTGGAATACGGCGCGCTGCAAGCAGTTGCAAGGCGCAGGGCGCAAGCAGCAGTACAAGATCGGGCCGGCTCAGGTACAGCAACCCGGCGCAGAGGAAAAAGCTCCGCAGCGAACGTGCGCGAAGCGGCGCATCGGCGGGCGCGTCGTGAATGCGAATCAGCGTTGATGCGGCGGCAAGAAGCAGCAGATGTGACAGCGGGTTTTCCAGGCCCGCAGTCGAGAATTCCATGAAGGCGGTGGAGCACAGTAGCGCCGCCGCCGCCAACAGACCCTGCCAAGGGTTGATTGCCAGCCGGAGCAGCCAAGCCAGCGCCGCAACCGACACGCCAATACCCAGCCAGGCCGCAACCAGAAACGCATTGCCCGCAATCACCGTGCCCAGCGCCAGCAGACCAAACCACAGCGGATGGGTATAGGCTTGCACCCGCTCGTCGATATTAAAACGCGCGCCATACCCGGTGAGCAGGTTAAGCACGGTGCGCAGCGTGATGGTGGCATCGTCGGACACCCAGGCGTTGCGCCAAATCAGCCATGCCGCCAGCGCCAGCAGCGCCATTTGCAACAGCGCCGTCAGTGACGCGGGCCAAGGCTTGCCGAAGCGGGATTTCAGCGTTGCCGTAAGAAACATCAGTTGCCAGTTGCTGGAAGGGACAGTTTCGATTCTAGGATAGGAGTATTCGGATACCCACACCATCCCCGCGCTTGGACCAGTGACATTGTCATTTGCCTAGACTTGACACATTTTGCTGTTCTTCTGTAAGAAACGGACTTTCCATGCCGATCGACTCCCCTGCCCTTGCCGCCGCGCTCGATACCGCCCTGGCCGGGCAACTCCAGATGCTGGGCGCGCCAGCCGATACCTTTTTGAAAATTGCCGCCATCCGTAATCTGCGCGTGACCGGCGATGCCGTGTCCTTCACGGCGGAATTGGGCTTTCCCGCCGCGCGGGCGGCACACGATCTGCAAGCGGCTCTCAAAACCGCCGCCTGTGCCGTACCTGGCGTGGCGCGCGCGTCGGCGCAAATCGAAAGCCGCATCCGCACCCACGCCACGCAGCGCGGCGTGGCGCTGCTGCCTGGCGTCAAAAACGTGATCGCCGTCGCCTCTGGCAAGGGCGGCGTGGGCAAAAGCACCGTCGCTGCCAATCTGGCGCTGGCGCTGGCGCAGGAAGGCGCGCGCGTGGGGCTGCTCGACGCCGACATCTACGGCCCCAGCCTGCCGGTCATGATGGGCGCGCGTGGCAAGCCCGAAAGCCTGGATGGCGAGAGCATCGAACCGCTGGTGCGCCACGGCGTGCAGCTCATGTCGATCGGCTTTTTAATTGACGATGCCGATCAGGCCATGATCTGGCGCGCGCCGATGGCCGTGCAGGCGCTCGACCAACTGCTGCGCCAGACGCATTGGCAGGATGTCGATTACCTCATCGTGGACACGCCGCCGGGCACCGGCGACATTCAGCTCTCGCTAGCACAGCGCGCCCCCGTTACCGGCGCGGTCATCGTCACCACGCCGCAGGACTTGGCTCTGGCCGATGCGCGCAAAGGCGTTACGCTATTTCAGAAAGTCGGCGTGCCCATTCTCGGCCTGGTGGAAAACATGGCCGTGCACGTATGCAGTCAGTGCGGCCACGCCGAACACATCTTTGGCGAAGATGGCGGCCAGCGCTACGCGGCGGAAAAACATCTGCCTTACCTCGGCGCGCTGCCGTTGGCCCTGGCCATTCGCCAGCAAACCGACAGCGGCACGCCCACCGTGGCCGCTGAGCCGGAAGGCAGCCATGCGCAAGCGTATCGCGCCATAGCCCGCCGCGTTGCCATCGAGATCGCCGCCTACCCCCAAGACCACTCGGGTCGGATCGGCGGCATCAAGGTAGCGACGGAGCAGGGGTAAAGCAGGGAGGTAAGTCAGAAGCGGCGCGGGGTCGCGTCGCGCCGGCGAGCCAAACAACAGACCTGAACCCGCATGGATACCGGGTTTAGA
>JAIRRE010000195.1 GCA_031256125.1 Burkholderiaceae bacterium | reverse complement strand
GAGCAGCCGCAAGACGCTGCCCTAGGATTGCTGCGCGACAGCTTCACCCGCGCGGGTTTCCCCAATTTGGAGCATTCGGGTCAGGCGCAGGTGCAACTGCGAGGCGACCTGGCCCCGTTGCAAGAACCCGAAGCCGAGCTATGGGGCGCGCTGGTGCTGGGCCTGCGCGATTACGTGCGCAAAAACGGCTTTGCCAGCGTGGTGCTGGGCTTGTCCGGCGGCGTCGATTCGGCGCTGGTGCTGGCGCTGGCCGTCGATGCGCTGGGCGCGGATGCCGTGCGGGCGGTGATGATGCCCAGCCCCTATACCGCCAGTATCAGCTTGGAAGACGCGCGCGAAATGGCGCGGCGGCTGAACGTGCGCTACGACGAAATCTCCATCCTGCCCGCGTTCGAGGCGTTCCGTGCTTCGCTGGCGCCGCTGTTTTTGGACAAGCCGGAGGACGCCACCGAAGAAAACATCCAGGCGCGTATCCGTGGCGTGCTGCTGATGGCGCTATCCAACAAATTCGGCAGCCTGGTGCTGACCACTGGCAACAAGAGCGAATACGCCACCGGCTACTGCACGCTCTACGGCGACATGTGCGGCGGTTACGCGCCCATCAAGGACGTGGTCAAAACCATGGTGTTCCGCCTGGCGCGTTGGCGCAATGCCCACGACCCGCACGGGCGCGGGGCCAACCCGATTCCCGAGCGCATCATCACCCGTCCGCCCAGCGCCGAACTGCGCCCCGACCAGACCGACCAGGACAGCCTGCCGCCGTATGAAGTGGTCGATGCCATCATCGCCCGCTACATGGAAGGCGATATGGGCATTGCCGAACTGGTCGCCGCGGGCTACCGGCGCGAGGATGTGGAAAAAGTCACGCGCCTGATTAAATTCAACGAATACAAGCGCCGCCAGGCCGCCGAAGGCACGCGCGTCACGCACCGCGCTTTCGGCAAGGATTGGCGTTACCCTATTACCAACCAATTCCGCAACTGAAAAATCCGAGGAAGAGCCTCTATGAAGCAGATCATTGCCATCATCAAACCCTTCAAGCTCGACGAGGTGCGCGAGGCGCTGGCCGAAGTCGGCGTCAACGGGCTTACGGTCACCGAGGTCAAGGGCTTTGGCCGTCAAAAAGGCCACACCGAGCTGTACCGCGGCGCGGAATACGTGGTGGACTTTCTGCCCAAGGTACGCATCGAAGTGGTTGTTGCCGACGGCGACGTGGAACGCTGCATCGAGGCCATCATCCGCGCCGCGCGCACCGGCAAGATCGGCGACGGCAAAATTTTCGTTACCCCCGTCGAGCAGGTGGTACGCATCCGTACCGGCGAAGAAGGCGACGCGGCGGTGTGATGCGCCTCCACTCATTCGGGCTGGACGACATCCCCGGCAACAGCGGGTTGCGGCGGGCGGGGGAATACCTGGGGCAAACCAGCGCCCTGAACCGCGGCAAGAATCAACACCGTTTTTTGGCCCGGCGGCTAAGCGGATAGGCTGCGGCGGCCAGCAGCAGCGCCAACAGCCCCAGCGCCCCTTTGCTCACAGGCACCGAGGTTGGGCCGCCGTTTCCTCCCATTCTCGGCCCGAACCTCAAGGTCACGGGAGGCTTCGGAGCCAGTCCGAAGGGCGTGAAGACGTCGTCGGTGGAAGTGAGCGTAGTATTGTTGGCATCCCCAGCGGTATAAGTAGTGGTGTTGGTGGGCGAAGCGGTGACCTGCACGGTAATCGTGCATGAAGTCGTAGGCCCCGGCGTCGGCGTAATGGGCGTCGTCGTCTCCGGCAGTTGTGTCTGCCAGGTCGGACTGGTCCATCCTGGCGGCGTCCCCGCTGGCAGATTTCCATTCGTCACAGCGATGCTATTTCCACTGGAGGGAGGGTCGGTGCTGGGGGTTTGAACCGTCGCTGCATACGGGGGGGATGTCAAGCAAGTTCCGCCCGGTTTGCCCACAACCGTTAAGCCAGCGGGCAGTTGATCGGTGAACGACCAGCCGTTCTTGGCCAGATCATCCGTGGTATTGGTTATCGTGTACGTCAGATACTGGGAAGTGGTCGCGGTTGGCGTCGGCGTCATTCCCGCAGGCGGCGTCGCTGACACAGATTCGCTCACCGTCGGCGTCACGTTCCACAGCGTGAGGTTGTTGTACCCGCCGTCATTTCCGTCACCAATCGGGTTATGGCTCTCGATATCTATTTCAGCAGCAGCACTAGCACCACTTTCATACTGCACCACCGGGGAATAAATGGTCTCGGCGTAGGCATCAGGGTCAGTAGTACCCCCCTTGCTGGCAGAGTCGAAAACTGATTTCGCCACACCATTGGCACCATCGGCGCATATCGTCATTGTGGGACCGGACTGGCCCATAAAACCGACACTGATTTCCGGGGAAGGGGAGTCCGAAGGGGACGGCTCACTGGCGCTACAGTCTATCGCGCCGTAGTCAACCGATGCCATGTAGAAATTACCTGGAACCAAACCCGCTGCAGTCGCGAGGCCGTTGGTCTGTAGCACTTGCCCGGAGTAATCATCTGTCGTTGCAGGGCCGTTCGTATAGGCGGACACCATA
>JAIRRE010000067.1 GCA_031256125.1 Burkholderiaceae bacterium | reverse complement strand
AGCCCGATGCGCGCCTTGCCCAGCCAGGAATTGGCCAGCACATTGAGCGTGGGCGCGCCCTGGATCTTGTAAACCGCGCGGATCTGCAAATGGTCTTGCAGGTTTTCGCCCACGCCGGGCAAATCCGCCGCGATTTCGATGCCGTGTTGAGCCAGTAGCGCGCCAGGGCCGATGCCGGAAAGTTGCAGCAATTGCGGCGAACCTATGCTGCCCGCGCACAGCAATACCTCGGCGGCGGCATGTACCGAGACCATCTCGCCGCCAGTCCACACCTGCGCGCCGGTGCAGCGCAACGCGCCGCCGCTGTCGCGCTCGATCAGCAAGCGCATGACTTGCGCGCCAGTCCACAAAGTAAAGTTGGGCCGCTCCTGGCAAGCGGGCCGCAAAAAAGCGCGGGCGCTGTTCCAGCGCCAGCCGCGTTTCTGGTTGACCTGGAAATACCCCACGCCTTCGTTGTTGCCGCGATTGAAGTCCGCGCTGCGCGGTATGCCGGCCTGCTCGCAGGCGGTGGCGAAGGCGTCCAGAATGTCCCAGCGCAAACGCTGCGGCTCCACCCGCCACTCGCCGCCGTGGCCGTGGAAGCGGGCAAATTCAGCGTCCGGGGACTGCCCCGCGTCGCCCAGCCAATGGTTTTCATGCTGCTTGAAAACGGGCAGTACGTTATCCCAGCGCCAGGTTTCATCGCCGGTGTGCGTGGCCCACTGGTCGTAATCGCGCGACTGGCCGCGCATGTAAATCATGCCGTTGATACTGGAGCTGCCGCCCAGCGTTTTACCGCGCGGGTAACGCAGTTGCCGTCCGTTCAACCCCGCGTCCGGTTCAGTCTGATAGAGCCAGTCGGTGCGCGGGTTGCCGATGCAGTACAGATAGCCGACAGGGATATGAATCCACAGGTAGTCATCCTTACCACCAGCTTCGATCAACAACACGCGGCGGCGCGCATCGGCGCTCAGGCGGTTGGCCATCAACGCCCCCGCCGTGCCTGCGCCGATAACCAGGTAATCGCAACGGGTCTCGTTCATGGCGTTGTCTCCTCGAATATCCGTGAAAGGCCATCATAGTTCGATCTGTGCCGTGCGGCATTGCCCGAGGCGTGAACGCGCCTTGCGGATGACCGCCATCGGCAATGTGCCTCCGGCGATGCAGGGTGTTAGCGTACTGCCGATTTGCAAAAAAATGAATGACGCAGGCATTGACTTGTGAGATCATCTTGGAGTGGCTATTTTTTAGTCACGGCATTGGCCGCCGGTCTATAGTGCGGACGCTTTAATCTGGAAAGAAAATATATGGCATTCGGACAAGGTGGCGCCTTGCAGCGGCAAGTTATCAGCACGCTGGACAATCAAGGCCGCGATGTGATGGGTCTGGATACGCTGGCCTGGAAGTATCCCGATAACAGTATCGTGTCAGGTTCCCTCCTGACCGTCGAATCCAACCATTTTTGCGTCTTGAAAAGCCGCGGTGCGGTGCTGGACGTGTATGAAACCGGCCAGCATCAAATCATTACGCCGGACAAGCCGATTCTGGGCAATATCGTGCAAGGCTTTTTCGGCGGAAACTCGCCGTGGCAGTACGAGGCCATCTATGTCCAGCGCAGCAAGCTGCTGGCCCAGAACAAGGGTATCGCCACATCCAAAGAGATGGCGATCATGGAATACACGGTCGATTACTACGTCCATATCGACACCAAGGACGATGCCGTCAAGCTCATCACGCACATGCCGTTTGCCGGTGAGCGGATTCCCATCGCGGAATTGACGGCCTATGCGGGGCCGGTCATCGAGCAGGCGATCAATCAGATTGTCCAGATCACGCCGATGGAACAGGTCAACGAGCACATTCACGACATTATCGACCTCGCCAAGGGCCATCTGGGCGATTTTCTCGACATCTACGGCGTGCATCTGAACGACGTGAAGGTGCTCATCATGCCGCAGGACGCGCGGATGCGCGAGCTGATTTCGCTGCGGGCTTTCGGCATGTCGGAAATTGAGTCCGCCCGGATGTATCTGGCGCTGAAGATGGCCGACAAAGGTTTGGTATCCGCACCGAATGCCGCCGCCGGAATGCCGTTTCAGATTGGCGGCGGCACGCTGGGAACGGTTGACGCTGGCAGTATCGCCGGATTGACGAAAAAATAACATTCTGATGGCAGCGAGCCGATGCGCGGCTCGCCACGCAAGCAGTCTGGATCAACCATGACAACCACACCAAACCCGATTGACGATGCCGGTGCACTCAAGGCGCTGGTTATCAATCTTTACACCGGCTGGGGGTACAACGCCTATCGGCAGGAAAACAAGGATCGGGCCGATGATCTGCTCATCCGCAATGGCGTATGCGGGCTGCTGGGCGATTCGCGGGCCGCCCTGGGTAGCCGGGCAGCGGCCATCCGCCGCCTGATTCCCACGCCGAGCCGCGAAGTGCCCTTTCCGGGAGCACAGGAGCGCGCCCAAATTGCGCAGGTCGAACAGGTCAGCCGCGACATCGAGGCGATCGAAACGTTGATCCGGCATTTGCCGGTTCCAGAGAATGACTCGACGTGGTTGCGACACCGCGCCGAACGCGAGTTTCTCCCGCGCCTCATGGCCGCCGATGAGGCGATGGCGGGCCAAGCCTTGCAGTTACGGGAACTGGCGCGTACCGGCGCCGATCTCCCGGCGGTGAGCCAGAAGCTTGAAATTCTGCGCGCCGCGATCGAATCACGGAAAGCAATTTTGTAAGCAACGCTCCGGCGTTCTCACCGGAGGAGGGTAGGGCGAAGGCGCTGCTCCATCATCGGGCCATCGGTAAAATTCCCCTTTTGGAGCCTCCTCATGCGCCTACTTGGTAATGCGCTGACCTTCGACGATGTGTTGCTGGTGCCAGCGTACTCCCGCATCCTGCCCAAGGATGCCGATCTTTCCTCTCAATTAACTCGCCAGATTCGCCTGAACCTGCCGTTGGTATCGGCGGCGATGGATACCGTGACCGAGGCGCGGCTGGCCATTGCCATGGCGCAGGAAGGCGGTATCGGCATCGTGCACAAGAACCTGACGGCGCGCGAACAGGCGGCGCAGGTCGCCAGGGTCAAACGCTATGAAAGCGGCGTGTTGCGCGACCCGGTGGTCATCACGCCCGAACACACGGTGTTGCAGGTGATGCAGCTTTCCGAGGAGCACGGCATCAGCGGCTTTCCGGTGATCGACCAGGGCCGGGTGGTGGGCATCGTTACCGGGCGCGACTTGCGCTTCGAAACGCGTTACGACCTGCCGGTGCGCGAGATCATGACGCCGCGCGAGCGCCTTATCACCGTGCCGGAAGGCACCAGCCCCGAACAGGCCAAGCAGTTGCTGAACAAGCACAAGCTCGAACGCTTGCTGGTGGTGGACCCGGAAGACCATCTCAAGGGCCTCATCACCGTCAAGGACATTACCAAACAGACCACGTTTCCCAACGCCGCGCGTGACGAGGCCGGGCGCTTGCGCGTGGGGGCGGCAGTGGGCGTGGGCGAAGGCACTGAGGAGCGCGTGGAAGCGCTGGTAAAAGCAGGCGTCGATGCGCTGGTGGTCGATACCGCCCACGGCCACAGTCAGGGTGTGATCGAGCGGGTGCGCTGGGTCAAGCAGCATTACCCGCAGGTGCAGGTCATTGGCGGCAACATCGCCACCGGCGAGGCTGCGCGCGCGCTGGTGGATGCGGGCGCGGATGGCGTCAAGGTCGGCATCGGGCCAGGCTCAATCTGCACCACGCGCATTGTCGCGGGCGTGGGTGTGCCGCAGATTACCGCCATTGACAACGTGGCGCAGGCGTTGCAAGGCACCGGCGTGCCACTAATTGCCGATGGCGGCGTGCGCTACAGCGGCGATCTCGCCAAGGCCATTGCCGCCGGCGCGAGCACGGTGATGATGGGCGGGGTGTTCGCAGGCACCGAAGAAGCGCCCGGCGAAGTCATCCTGTACCAGGGCCGCAGCTACAAGGGCTACCGCGGCATGGGCAGCATCGGCGCCATGCAGCAGGGCAGCGCTGACCGCTACTTTCAGGAAAGCGCCACCGGCAACCCCAACGCCGACAAGCTGGTACCCGAAGGCATTGAAGGTCGCGTGCCCTACAAGGGCAGCGTAGTCGCCATCATCTACCAAATGGCCGGTGGCCTGCGCGCCAGCATGGGTTACTGCGGCTGCCCCACCATTGAGGACATGGAAAGCCGCGCCCAGTTCGTGCAAATCACTGCGGCGGGCATCCGCGAAAGCCACGTGCACGATGTGCAGATCACCAAGGAAGCGCCTAACTATCGGGCGGAGTGAAGTTGGAGGCATTCATGGCTAAAGAGTTGACTTGGCGTGAGGCGATTGACAAGGTGCTTGCTGCCTCTCCTGTGCCACTTCATTACAACGAAATAGCTGAAAAGATAATTTCGGATCAGTTAAGAAAGAATCTTGGCGCCACGCCTGCTGCGACCGTCAATGCACAAATTTCTTGTTCGATTAAACACGATGGGGCATCATCGCCTTATATCCGTGTGACCAAAGGAACATTCGGGTTGAGTTCTGCAACCAGGGAGGCAGTACCAATGGTCGAGGGAAAATTGACGCCACCCATCGAAGCATCCGAAGATGATGAGGATCAATATGCCATTATTACTTCGTTTGGTATGTTTTGGCAAAGAAATGCAATTCAATGGAATTACTCACCTAAATTGTTGGGTGTACAACAATTGGGTTCGACTACTCCAGTAGATTTCAATAAACAATTAGGAATTTATTTGCTCTATGATAGTCGGGAAGTGATTTATATCGGGCGAACGACGGATCGTCCTTTGGGACGGCGTTTGTATGAACACACCTTGGATAGGCTGGCTGTACGGTGGGATCGGTTTTCATGGTTTGGTTTGTTACCTGTATTGGAAAATGGACAATTAGGGGATTTCCCTTCTAATTATGAATCGACAAAAATTATTCCAACCCTTGAGGCTATTTTGATTGAGGCATTGGAGCCTCGACAAAATCGCAAACGCGGCGACGATCTTTCACGTGTCGAATTCACTCAATATGAAGATCCTGAAATTCAAAAAAATAAAATAAGAACTTCTCTTGAGGCAGCACTTAAAAAACTGTAGTTGGGCTTCTCGGAACATGGTGAATAAAGGATTCCTTGCGACAAAGAGCGCAGCCATGCTGGCCAAGGTGGCCGTCAATATTCTGCCTGAAAATTTCTATGTCCGACGACATTCTCTTGATGTGCCCAATAGCTGTTTCTAGTGTGCTGTCTTGCAAATGGCTGAACAAAATAAAATTGATGAATTTCGCGTCAGGGAAAAGCGTGATTTCATGTGGAGATATTTGCGAGACAGTACACCAGGTTAAATATCGATCCGATTGAAAACCCCGCGAGGAATATGCCGAATCACGCCCATGATGAGTTGCCAGCGCGCCGGTAGATACGCCACGGGCTGGCCGTGGTCGATGGCGCGCAGGATGCCGGCGGCTACCTGTTCCACCGGTGCTAGGCGTTGGCCTTTGGCCTTGAGGTGCGCCGTCATGGGCGTGTCGGTGGGGCCAGGTTTGACGAGGATCGCGCGCACCGGGCTTTTTTCGACCGCCAACCGGTGTTGCAGGCCCTGCATATAGACATCGACCATCGCCTTGGCCGCGCCGTAGGTGTAGTTGCTTTTGCGGCCACGGTCGCTGGCGACCGAGCCGATGACCGCCAGCGTGCCCGCGCCGCGCGCCACCATGTGCCGCACGAACACCGCCGCGTAAAGCACCGGCGAATCGCCGTTAATGGTCAGCGCCTCGGCGCAGCGCACTAAATCGTCTTGCGTGGTGAACTGGTCTGGCAGCAGGCCGTGGGCGATCAGGGCCACGTCCACTGGCGCCAGGGCATGGGTTTGGTTGGCGATGCGTTCGATGTCTGCCGGGTCGCGGGCATCCCGTTGCTCCAGCACCGTGATCGTGGCGGCGGGGGCGCGTACCCGCAAATCGTCGGCGATACGCGCCAGCGCCTCGGGGCGGCGACCGATCAGGGTAAAGCGCGTGGGCTGTTGTTGCGCGGCCCACAGCCGCGCGCAATGCTCGGCCATGCCGGAGGTGGCGCCGACGATGGCGATGTGTCGCGGTGTCGTGTCGTTGTTCATGGCAATCCTTTGAGGAAGATTGATTAGTAACCCATCAGCCGCCGCGACAGAGCCGAGCTGATGCCCGGATCGCGGTGGGGCAAAAATTCGGCCAGGCGGGTGTAGGCGGCCTCGAAGCGCGCACGCGGCCAGCGCGCATCCTTGGCCAGGTAGATGCGTCCGCGCGCGTCGGCAACGATGGCGTCGAGCCGATCGAATAGGCGCAATGTGCGCTCGCCTCGGTTGGGAAAGTCCAGCGCCAGCGTGACGCCCGGATGCGCGAAGCTGAGCATTCCCGGAGGCCCCATGTCGCCTTGCACTTTGAGCACGGCCAGGAACGACCCTTCGCCCGACGCGGCGATGGCTGCCAGCAGCGCAGCAATGGCCGCTTCGCCGCCGGGCTGGGGCACGACGCACTGGTATTGGTAGAAGCCGCGCGGGCCATACATGCGGTTCCAGTCGCGGATGTGGTCGAGCGGGTAGAGAAATTTTTCGTAATGCCGGATCGCATGACCGGCCTTGATCCGGTGGAGGTGGAAATACGCCAGGTTGAACAGGCGCAACGACGGCGCGTTGACCAGCGACAACGGTGGCGTAAAGGGCATACCCAGTTGGTGCGGTCGTGGTGCCGGACGGTCGATGCCGGACGCTGGCCGGGCGCGCTCGAAGATGCCACGCAGCGCCCCTGAACCGGTACCCGGCCCGGTGCGGGCGGAGAGGCAATCAATCCACGCCACGGTGTAGGGCCAGTGCTGTTGTTCGGAGGCGGCGGCGAGCGCGAAAAAATCCGCCAGCGTGCCAAACGGCAGCGTTTCGGTATCCAGCCACGGACCGCCGATGCGCGTCAGTTGCAAGTCGGCTTCCAGAATGACGCCGGTCAAGCCCAGGCCGCCCACCGTGGCAGCGAACGCCTGCGGGGTGGCTGCGGGCGTCAATTCCCGAATTTGTCCCTCGGTGCGCAGCAGCCGGATGCGCCGCACGTGGTGGCCGAAGCTTCCCGCGGCGTGGTGATTTTTGCCGTGCACGTCGTTGGCAATCGCGCCGCCGACGGTGACGATTTGCGTGCCAGGCGTGACTGGCAGCATCCAGCCGTGCGGCACTAAAGTGCGCTGAATGTCGCGCAGCATCACCCCTGCCTGTGCTGTGAGCAGACCTGTCGTGGCGTCAAAGCGCACGTAGCGATCCAGCCCGCGTGCCGACCACAGCGTACCGTGCGGATTCAACGCCACGTCGCCATAACTGCGCCCCGCGCCGTGCGCAATGCCGGGCGTGGTGTGCGCAATGGCGTCGGCAATGGGTTGGGCGTCGCCGTGGTCGGCCAGCGCGATCCAGCGGTGTGGCTGGCGTGTTAGCCGTCCCCAAGCCTCGACGGGGATCATGGCCGGTGATTCAGACACGGTTACAAACCTGGCGCGGCGGGGTGAAAACAAAATGCTTGTCGAGCCGGTATTTGGCTGCGTAGCCGATTGCCAGACCGATCACGCCGCCCAGATAGCGCATCCCCCGCGTAGCAAACAGCGTTTGAAAGCCGGACTCAAAACCCCAAAAAATGGCCGTGGTTACCAGGCCCATGACGGTATAAAGCACGAAAGTTCTGCCATCATGCAGCGCTCCGCTGGTCTGGTAGCGGAAGATGTAGCGCTTGTCGAGCACGTATTTGACCGCCAGTCCCGCCGCTGTACCGGCGCACATCGACGTGACGATGGGCCACGGTCCGGGCCAGGCGCGCAGCCACAAATCCTGCGCGCCGATGTTGACGGCGGTGGCCAGCAGGGCAAACAGGCCATAGAGCAACACAATGCGCATCAGGCAAAATTAAATATATTTCTCAGCGATGATGGCCGATCATAGTCAACCTTCTCATGGTGCCCGATTGCAAGGGGTGATCCGTCTGCTGCGTCCGCGCCAGTGGATCAAGAACGGCTTCGTGTTTGCGCCACTGCTGTTTACCGGGCAGTTCGGGCAGCTCCATGCAGTGGTTGCCGTAGTGTTGGCAATGGGGCTGTTTTGCGTCGCCTCGTCGGCCACTTACGTGGTCAACGACTGGCGCGACATCGAACGCGACCGCGCCCATCCCACCAAACGCCACAAGCGTCCTATGGCCTCGGGAGCGGTCACGCCGGGATTGGCGGCGGCGTTGCTGATTTTTCTTTACGCTATCCTGATCGCCGCCGCGTTCGCACTGCCGCGCGTGCTGGCGGTGATCGGCATTTACCTGCTGCTCAACCTGGCCTACAGCTTTGGCCTCAAGCACCAGCCGGTAATCGACATCTTTGTTATCGCCAGCGGCTTTGTGCTGCGCATGATCGCGGGCGCTCAGGCGCTGGCGGTATCGGTGTCGTCGTGGATGTTCATCACCACGCTGTGTTTGGCGCTGTATCTGGCGGCGGTCAAGCGCCGGCAGGAACTGGTGCAATCGGGCAGCGACGCGCGTGAGGTGCTGGGCAAATATTCGCTGCCGCTGATCGATCGCTACGCCGAAATGTCGGCCACGGGCGCGCTGGTGTTCTACAGCCTGTTCGTAATGTCGGCTCACCGGGAACTGATCGTCACCATTCCTCTGGTGCTGTTTGGGCTATTTCGCTACTGGTACATCGTGGAGCGCAAAGGCGGCGGTGAATCGCCCACCGACACGCTGCTGACCGACTGGCAGTTGCTGTTGACCGTGCTGGCGTGGATCGTGCTGTGCGCTGTGCGGCTGTGGGGCTGAAGAGAGCGTTGATACCATGACGGATATGACCGGTGCGGCATCTTGGGTTTATGTGGCAACGCCGTTTGCGGCGTGGCTGGTGGCAGGTACGCTCAAGTTCACCATCAACAGTCTGCGCGCCGGGCGGCTGGCGTTCGGGTTGATCGGCTATGGCGGTTTGCCCAGCAATCACGGCGCCATCGTCGCCAGCATGGCCAGCCTGATCGGGCTGCGCGAAGGCGTGGCGCACCCGGCTTTTGGCGTGGCGCTGACGCTGGCCTTTATCGTGGTGCTGGACGCGGCTAGCCTGCGCCGCCAGGTGGGGCGGCAAGCGCAGGCGCTCAATCGTTTGCAGGCCGGGGATCCCAACGCCCTCCGGCTGCGCGAGCGCATGGGGCACACGCGCATCGAACTTGCCGCCGGTATCGTTACCGGCTTTGTGGTGGCTTGGCTGCTCAACCATTTTTGGCCTTGACGTTGGCACAGCACGTTTTTTTAAAGTGATTTCTTGAGCCTCTTTAAATCCACCTTTACGGTTTCGCTTATCACACTGGTTTCGCGCATCATGGGGCTGGTGCGCGATTTGCTCATGGCCTCGGTTTTTGGCGTGAGTGGCTTGACCGACGCCTTCAATGTTGCTTTCCGCATTCCCAATCTGCTGCGACGGCTGTTTGCCGAAGGGGCATTCAGTCAGGCCTTCGTGCCCGTGCTGGCGCGCTCGCGCGAGAAAAACGGCGAACAGGCAACCCGGCATTTGATCGACGCAGTAGCGACGGCGCTGACCTGGACCCTGGTCATCACCTGCATTGTCGGTGTGCTGGCCGCGCCGCTGCTGGTGTGGCTGCTGGCCAGCGGGCTGGGGTCGCACAGTTTCGCCGCCGCCGTGTACATGACGCGCTGGATGTTTCCCTACATCGGCTGCATGTCACTGGTGGCGCTGTCGGCGGGCATCCTCAACACGTGGCGCCATTTCGCGGTACCGGCGGCCACGCCGGTGCTGCTCAACCTGGCAATGATCGCGGCGGCGCTGTGGGGCGCGCCGTGGTTCGCTCGCATGGGCATTGAGCCGATCTACGCCCTGGCCGCTGGCGTGATGCTGGGCGGCGTGCTGCAACTGGCGGTGCAGATTCCGGCGCTGCTGCGCCTGTCGCTGCTGCCGCGCATCGCGCTGGATGGCAGGCGTATGGTTGCGGCCTGGCGCGACCCAGGCGTGCGGCAGGTGCTGGGCTTGATGCCGCCCGCATTGCTGGGCGTGGGCGTGGCGCAACTCTCGCTGCTCATCAATACGCAAATCGCCTCGCATCTGACCCACGGCAGCGTGACATGGATCTACTACGCCGACCGGCTAATGGAATTCCCGACCGCGCTGCTGGGCGTGGCGCTGGGCGTGGTGCTCACGCCGCAACTGGCTGCGGCGCGGGCGGCGGAGGATGACGCGCGCTATTCGCAACTGCTCGATTGGGGCCTGCGGCTGGTGCTGCTGCTGGCGCTGCCGTGCGCAGCGGCGCTGCTGGCGTTCGGCCAGCCGCTGATCGCCACACTGTTTCAACATGGGCGATTTACCGGCGCGGACACCGGCAAAGTGGCGCTGGCGCTGGCAGGCTATGGCTTGGGGTTGCCGGGGCTGATCGCGGTCAAAGTGCTGGCGCCAGGCTATTACGCCAGCCTGGACATCCGTACGCCGGTCAAGATTGCCATTGCGGTGCTGGTTGCGACGCAAATCTTGAACGTGCTGTTCGTGCCGTGGTTGGCGCACGCCGGACTGACGCTGTCCATCGGTCTGGCCGCGCTCATCAACGCCGGGTGGCTGCTCACCGGCCTGATTCAGCGTGGCAGTTACCGGCCCGGCGCGGGCTGGAGGCGCTTCATCGCACAGGTCATCGTGGCCACTGCGGTAATGACAATCTTTCTGGCCTGGATGGGCGGGCGTATCGACTGGCTGCACGTCACGCCGTGGTCGCGCGTGCTATGGCTGGTGCTGACCGTCGTTGCGGCGGCGGCGATCTATTTTGGTGCGCTGATGGCGTGCGGAACCCGGGTGAAGGAATTGTTGCGGCGTTGACCTACGCTGGATTCATTTGAGTTTCGGATCCCAACCATCCCGCAACCCGTCCCCTAGCAGGTTCAGCCCCAGCACCGCCAGCGCAATCGCCAGCCCCGGCCAAACGGCCAGCCAGGGGGCATCGAACATCAACGTTTGCGCTTCAGCCAGCATCCGGCCCCAACTGGGCTGTGGGGGCTGCGCGCCCAGACCCAGGTAAGACAGCGCCGCCTCCGCCAGGATGGCAATGGCAAAGCGGATAGTGGCTTGCACGGTAAGCGCCGGCAGGATGTTGGGCAGCACGTGGTGCACAGTGATGGCCGTTGTACCCCGGCCCAGCGCGCGCGCGGCGCGCACGTAGTCGCGGTGCCATATCTGCCCCGCCGCCGCGCGGGTGACGCGCGCGAACACCGGGATGTTGTACAGACCAACGGCGACGATGGCCACTGTCAGCCCCGGCCCATAAACGGCGGCCAGCAAGATGGCGGTGAGTAGCGCCGGAAAGGCAAAGCCAAAGTCGGTGCAGCGCATGATGAACTCATCCACCCAGCCCGTGCGGACGGCGGCGATCAGACCCAATCCCGCGCCCATGACCAGACCCATCGCCACCGCGACCACGCCGGCCCACAGCGAAACACGCGCCCCGGCGAGCAGCAGCGAGCCTACGTCGCGCCCGTAAGCGTCGGTCCCCAGCCAATGGCCGGCGCTGCCCGGCGGCAGCAGGCGCCCGGCCATGTCGATGCCGGCTACCGGCCAGGGCGTCCACACCAGCGAGACCGCCACCGCCAGCAACAGTGCGGCGGTCAAGGCTGCGCCAATGACCAGTGCCGGGGATGCCGCCATTCCAGGCCCGCCTCTACGCATGGCCGCCGCGCCTTTGCCGTTGGAGCGACATGCGCGGGTCGATGACCGCATACAGCACGTCGACCCCGAAATTGACTAGCACCACCAGACTCGCTAGTACCAGCACCGTGTTCTGCACCACGATCAAGTCGCGGTTGGCGATGCTCTGGAACACCAGCCGTCCCAGCCCCGGCAAGGTGAACACGTTTTCCACCACGATGGCACCGGCCAGCAGTTCCGCGAACTGCATCCCCATCACCGTCACCACGGGGATCAGCGCGTTTTTCAGCGCGTGCCGCCATAGCACGCGGCGCGGCGGTAGCCCCTTGGCGCGGGCGGTGCGCACGTAGTCCTCGCGCAGCGCTTCCAGCAGCGCCGACCGGGTAAAGCGCGCCAGAATCGCGCCCTGCACCGCCGCCAGCGCCAGCGCGGGCAGCAAGAGTGCCTTCAGCCCGGCCCACAAACCGGGCCATAGGCCGGGGCTGAAATTCCAGCCGTCGAATCCGCCCGAAGCAAACCAGCCG
>JAIRRE010000059.1 GCA_031256125.1 Burkholderiaceae bacterium | reverse complement strand
TGCCTTCGACCCAGGCGTTGTGGCCGCGCACGAAGAATGGCACATCCGCGCCCAATGGCAAGCCGATGTGCGCCAGTTGATCGGTGGCAAGGTTCAGCCGCCACAAACGGTTCAAAGCCAGCAGCGCCGTGGCGGCGTCGGACGAGCCGCCTCCCATGCCTGCTTGCGCCGGAATGCGTTTGACGATACCGATCCGCGCGCCTAGCGTGCAGCCGGTAGCCGCTTGCAAGGCGCGGGCTGCGCGTACTGTCAGATCGTTGGCGGGCAGCGGCACGGCCAAATCTTCGCGCGTGATTTGGTTCGACGCAGTACATTCGAAATGCAGCGTGTCGCACCAGTCGATCAGCATGAAAACCGATTGCAGCAGGTGATAACCATCCGGTCTGCGCCCGGTGACGTGCAGGAACAGGTTGAGTTTGGCCGGAGCGGGGATATCCCAAAGTGCGCGCATCGTGACGGGTTATTCAGCGATCCAGCGCTATGCGCAGTTGCGCCACCGGGGCAGGGGCGTTGCGCTGCGCCGTCAGCTTGCCTTGGGCGAGCGCGCTCAGGTCTGCTTGCCAGCCGTCAATGACGGCATTTTCGCCGCGCAACCAGCGAAACAGCGCGCGCACGGGAACTGGCGCGCCGGTGGCGCGCGCAGTCAAATCGTCGAGCGAATCGTATACCTGTACCTGCCGGCCTTGATCGAGTTCGGCGCGGCCGGGCTGCCAGCGCAGCGCGGCGAGCATGTTGCCTAGCGGCGAGGTCAGGGCCAGGCTGCCTGCGTCGGCGTCGCCTTGCAGCACGAAACCGGCGTAGAAACGCTGCGGTGGTTCGGATTCAACGGTAAGCGATAGGCGCCCCGACCACGGTCCGATACTGGCGGTCGACGCGTTGCCGCGCGGCAGCGGCGGGGTCGCGCAACCCGCCGCCAGCAGCGCAGCCAAACAAGGCACCGCTAACAGCGCGCAGGCAAGACCGCGCCGCCGCGCATTGACCACCGGCGTAACCGCCATCACAGTTGCGGAACTTTGAAACGCCTGAGGGTTTTTTGCAGCGTCTGGTTTTTGGCATCCAGTTTCAACCCTTGCCGCCAGATGGTGCGCGCGGCGTCGTGTTGGCCTTGCACCCAAAGCACTTCGCCCAAATGCGCGGCGATTTCCGGGTCGGGCTGTTGTTTGAAGGCGCTTTCAAGCAGGCGCTGCGCCTCTGGCAGGTTACCCAGCCGGTATTGCACCCAGCCCAGGCTGTCGCGGACGAAAACGTCATCGGGCGTTAGCGCCACGGCTTTTTCGATCAGTTCCTTGGCTTCCTGCAACCGCACTCCGCGGTCGGCCAGGTCATAGCCCAACGCGTTGTAGGCGATGGCCGATTGCGGGTTGAGTTCCATCAGATGGCGCAGCAAGCGTTCTTCGTCGTCGAACCGATTGGCCTTGCTGGCGACTATCGCGGTGTCGTAGATCAGTCCCTTATCGTTGGGGCTGCTGGCCAGCGCCCGGGTCAGCAGCGTATAGGCTTGGTCGGGGTGCTGATGATTGCTGAGCAGTTGCGCCTCCGCGCGCAGTTTGAACACCGCGTCGTCGGGGCTGCGCTCAGGCACGCTGCGGATGAGCGCGCGGGCTTCCTCCAGTCGCCCCTGATTGGCCAGCAACGCGGCGCGTTGAATGGTCACCGCCAGCATCTGTTCGGGCGATCGCACCGCCGCCAGCCATTGGTTGGCCGCTTTGGTATCGCCACGCTTTTCGGCCAGCCGAGCCAGCAGCAAGCGAGCCGAGTCCATGTCGGCGCTGCGCTGCCGCGCAGTCAGTAAATCGGTGGGCGCTGGTTTACCGGCGGGTTGATTCACTTGAGCGGCCTGCACTTTTTCGGTTTGCTGCTCGGCCAGGCTCAAATAGCGTTCCAGCGCCAACTGCGCATGACTCGATTGCCCCTGGTCAACGTACAACGATCCCAGATCCAGCCAGCCGTCCAGGTAATCGGGCTGGCGTGTGGTGAGCTGCTGCAACTGTGCCAGCGCTTCTTGCGGGCGGGCAGCGGCGGCCAGCACGACAGCGTAGCGAAGCTGCACCTGGGCAATCTGGTCGCCGGGCTTGGCGGCGTGCGAACTGGCATTGGCTTGCAGGTCGTTTTTGACCAGCGTTTCAGCCGCTGTTTTGATCTGTGCCGAATGGGCGTCCGACATCAGTTGCAGCGCCAGCAAAATCGGCCAATGCGCCGACGCGCCAGTCCATTCGCTGTTGGTTGTCCCCAGCGTGGCGGCGGTGAGCGCCCCGTCCTCGTCACCCGCTTGCAGGCGCAGCCGCCCGATGCTGCTCCACGCGGCGGGGGCCAGGCTGGGCGATTTGATGGCGTTGGCCAACGCGCGCTCGACAGTGCGCGCGGCCAGCGGTTTGTCCTGCGCGTCTTTGTAGAGCGTCGGCAGCGCAACGATGAAATCTTCCTGCTCGGCGCTCGGCAGCGTTTCCAGCACGCGGCGTATCGGATCCACGGTTTCCTCGATGCGGTCCAGCACGATCAGCATCTGCAATTCATAGCGGTTGGCCTCCGCCGAATGAGGCATGGCCATGCGCCAGGCGCGCGTAGCCGCCAGCGCGTCCGGGCCGGAACCCGATTGCAAGGCCATCACTGTGGCGCGCTTGAACAGGGTTTGGTCATCGGGCGTTTTGCCGGCCATGCGCCGCGCCGCGTCCAGCATGATTTGTCCACCCTCCTGCGCCGATTCCGGCGTGCCTTCGCCAAAGGTTAGTTCACTCAATAGCAATTGATACATCAGCGGCCCGGTCAGCGCCGATTGCGGCGGCGGTTCCTTGATCTTTTGGCTTGGCGCCTTGGCGGGCGCGCTGGCTACCGGGGCGGGATTTGACGCCATAGGCAACGCGTCGGACGCGACAGGCCCGGATGCGGATGCGACGGGCGCGGTCACGGATACCGCAGGGGACGCACTCGGCGGCTGCGCCGCCGGTTGTGCCAACGCTGCGGCGCTGGCGATAAAGGAAAGGAGGGCGGTCGGGTAGCGCATCAGGTAATTATGGCAATGCTGGAACAATTCCGCGCGGGCCGTATCATGTCTTGTCCGCCGATTAATTTCCAACGAAGCAAACCGCCCAAAGCTGGGATGCGGTGAGCGCGAGGGGCTTATTTAATGTTGCTTTAAGAGTGCCTTCATTTTTTCTTGCCAGAAAAAGCGCAATCAGGCGCCCAATCGAACACCGCCAAGCTCTCCACATGCGCGGTGTGAGGAAACATATTGACCACCCCAGCCGCCGAACAGCGGTAACCGGCCTGGTGCACCAATAATCCCGCGTCGCGGGCCAGCGTGGCGGGGTTGCAGCTAACGTAAACGATGCGCCGGGGCGGTTGCCAAGTG
>JAIRRE010000313.1 GCA_031256125.1 Burkholderiaceae bacterium | reverse complement strand
GAGTGGCTGTGCAGGTCGGGGTTGAGGGGAAAGGTCACCGTAGCATTCTACGAACCATGACGGCGCACCGCATGACGCCGGATCAAGTCCATTTCAGCGCCGCCAGATCGTTTACAAAGATCGGCATATCCGGCCATAGACCCGCTATCTCCTTGCGCGCGGCGGTGACCCATTGGGGTTGATACAGCCAAGCCAGCACGGCGTCTTGCGCCAGCAGTTTTTGCGCGTCAGCCAATAAGCGGTTGCGCGTAACGATGTCGGCGGTATGCAGAATCTGGTCGTAGAGCGCGTTGAACGCTGGACTGTGGTAACCCCAGTAGTAATCGGGTTTGGCGAAGTTGCCCAAATCGAACGGCTCCACATGGCTGATGATGGTCAGGTCGTAATCGTGGGCGCCGCCATAAACATTGGCCATCCACTCGGCCCATTCCACGTTGCGCGCGCGAGCGGTGATGCCGATTTGCGCCAGTTCCGCGATGACGACTTCGCCGGCTTGCCGCGCGTAGGGCGCGGCGGGCAGTACCAGCGAGAGCGTGAGCGGACCGATGCCCGCTTCCTTGAGTAGCGCGCGGGCGCGCGCCGGATCGTAGGTGTTGATGCCGGTGGTATCCACATAACCCGGCATACCGGGCACGTAATGGCTGCCGATGGGCACGCCCAGCCCATCGGCGGCTGCGGTGATGATGGCCTTGCGGTCGATGGCCGCGCAGATGGCGCGGCGCACGCGCACGTCGGTCAACGGTTTGCGCGCATTGTTGATGGCCAGCACGGTTTTGGCGCGCGAACCGCTGATGATGACTTGCAGCTCCGGGTCGCCCCGGAACCGGGCCAGCCCGCGCGAGGTGACGCGGGTGAAAACCTGCACGCCACCCGAAAGGAGCGCCGCCATCTGCGCCGCCGGATCGGTAATGAAGCGAAACTGCGCGCGTTTGATGCCGATGGCGCCCGCGTCGCGGTAGCTGGGCGAGGCGGCCAGCGTGATGCCGGCGCCGCGCACCCAGCGTTCCAGCGCGTAGGGGCCGGTACCCACCGGTTGCGTGGCGTTGGTCGCCGCGCTTTTGGGTTCCACCATTGCCGCCGTGGCCTGGCCCAAATAAAACAGAAAGTTCGGATCGGGCGATTTGATCGTCAGCCGGACGGTGTGTTCATCGGGCGTTTCCAGCGTTTGGATGGCGGTGAAATTGCGCTTGTCTTTGTTGGCGCTGTCCGCCGCCGCCGCGCGCTCGAACGAAAAGCGCACCGCCGCCGCATTGAACGGCTCGCCATTGGCGAAGCGCACGCCCGGGCGCAAATGAAAGGTGTAGCCGCGCAAATCGGGCGCAACCTCCCAGCGCTCGGCCAGCATGGGCGAGACATTGCCATCAGGCCCGATCTTGACCAGCGTTTCAAAAATATTGTCCTGTACCACCTCCGCGATGGCCGATGCCGCCCCGGAGGTCGGGTCCAGCCCCGGCGGTTCCAGGGTCATGCCCAGCGTCAGGCTGTCCCGATGCATCTGCGCCAGCGCAGCCAATGGAGTGGCGAGGGTGGAAACGGCGATGGCGGAGGCGGTGAATTGACGGCGATTCATGTCGAGCAGGGTTGCGGTAAGCGGGCCGTAGAATTCGTAAATTATCCATTTCACCCAAGGGCGACAACACTCATGTCCGGTCACAGCAAGTGGGCCAATATTCAGCACCGCAAAGGGCGGCAGGATGAAAAACGCCAGCGCGTCTGGACGCGCGTGGTACGCGAGATCATGGTCGCCGCGCGCACCGGCGGTGGTGATCCCGCCGCCAACCCGCGCCTGCGGCTGGCCATCGACAAGGCCAAGGCGGCCAACATGCCCGCCGATACCATCAAGCGCAACATCGACAAGGCCACCGGCAACCTCGAAGGCGTGAGCTACGAGGAAATCCGTTACGAGGGCTACGGCATCGGCGGCGCGGCCATCATCGTCGATACCATGACCGACAACCGCGTGCGCACGGTGGCCGATGTGCGGCATGTGTTTTCCAAATACGGCGGCAATCTGGGGGCCGAAGGTTCCGTGGCGTTCCAGTTCAAACATTGCGGACAAATCATCCTGGCCCCCGGCGCGGATGAGGACCAGGTCATGGAAGTGGCGTTGGACGCGGGCGCGGACGACGTGATTGCCGATGCGGACGGCGCCATCGAGGTGCTGACCAGCCCGGTGCAGTTCGAGGCGGTGCGCGACGCGCTGCAAGCGGCGGGCTTTGCGCCCGAAGTGGCGGAAGTGACGCTGCGCGCCGAAAACACCATCGACCTGAGCGGCGAGGATGCCGAGCGGATGCAAAAGTTGCTCGATATGCTGGAAGACCTGGATGACGTGCAGGAGGTCTACCACAACGCCAGCATCGAACTGGCTTGAACGCCGAAACGTTGTGCGGCGCCAACTGTTGGCTGTTCCGAGCCTGCCAAATACAGCAAAAAAGATCAACACACGCGGGCAGACGGAACACAATAAGCCGTTCTTGAGTATGGTTTATCAAGACTTGCTAACGTGGCGTGCGCGGTAATGGTCCAAGGCGCGCCGTAACAGTTGGTCTAGCGGCGCTGTTTTTTGAAACACACAACCCCATGAAACTTTTAGTGATCGGCAGCGGAGGGCGAGAGCACGCACTGGCCTGGAAGCTGGGGCAATCGCCCAAGGTACGCCGGGTGTATGTTGCGCCGGGCAACGGCGGTACCGCGCGTGCCGACGGAATGGAAAATCTGCCCATTACCGATCTGGTCGAGTTGCGCGACTTTGCGCTGCGCGAGAAGATCACACTGACCGTGGTCGGCCCGGAGCAGCCGCTGGCCGCTGGAGTGGTGGATGATTTCCGCGCCCACGGGTTGCGCATCTTTGGCCCCACGCGCGCTGCCGCGCGGCTGGAAAGTTCCAAGGCATTCAGCAAAGCCTTCATGCAGCGCCACCGTATCCCGACCGCGCGCTACCAAACCTTTACCCATGCCGCCGCCGCGCGCGCCTATGTCGAGCAACAAGGCGCGCCCATCGTGGTCAAGGCTGACGGTCTGGCAGCGGGTAAAGGGGTAGTGGTGGCGCAAACCGTGGCCGAGGCGCACGCCGCCATCGACGATATGCTGGGCGGCAACACGCTTGGCGTGGCGCACAACGAAGATGGGGCGCGCGTCGTTATTGAGGAATGCCTGCAAGGCGAGGAGGCCAGCTTCATCGTTCTATGCGATGGCCGCAACGTGCTGGCGCTGGCCACCAGTCAGGACCACAAGCGTCTGCGCGATGGCGACTTGGGTCCAAACACCGGCGGCATGGGGGCGCATTCGCCCGCGCCGGTGGTCACGCCCGACGTGCACGCGCGCGTGATGCGCGAAATCATCATACCCACCGTGCGCGGCATGGCCGAGGAAGGTACGCCGTTCACCGGCTTTCTCTATGCCGGGCTGATGATCGACGCGCAGAGCCGCCCCAAGACGCTGGAATTCAACACCCGCATGGGCGACCCGGAAACGCAACCCATTCTGATGCGCCTGCAATCGGATTTGCCGGATGTGTTGTGGGCCGCTACCGAGGGCAAGCTGGACAAGATCGAGCTGCAATGGGACCGGCGCCCGGCGCTGGGGGTGGTGCTGGCCGCCGGGGGCTATCCGCTGGCGCCGCGCAAGGGCGATTTGATTACCGGACTAGGCAGCGCGGTGGAGCCGGACGTGATGGTGTTCCACGCGGGCACCGTGCGCAACGACGCGGGCGAAGTGCATACCGCGGGCGGACGCGTGTTGTGCGTCACGGCGCTGGCCGATTCGGTGCGGCAGGCACGCGCGCGCGCCTACGACATCGTCAACACCATTCGCTTCGAGGGTATGCAGTACCGCACCGATATTGGCGCGCGGGCAATCAAGCCGCGCGCCAGCGGCGCGGCGCTAACCCACCCGGCTGATCTTGCCTGATCGCACCTGTCGCATTGGCATCTTCGGTGGCGCGTTCGACCCGCCGCACGACGCGCATGTGGCGCTGGCGCGCGCGGCCATCGACGCCTGGCAACTGACCGCGCTGCATATCCTGCCAACCGGCGATGCGTGGCACAAATCGCGCGCGCTCTCGCCCGCAAGCGACCGGCTGGCCATGAGCAAGCTGGCTTTTAGCGCCATTCCCCGCGTGGTGATCGACGACCGCGAATTGCACCGCGCCGGACCAACCTACACCATCGACACCCTGCAGGAATTGGCCGCACAATATCCCGGCGCGTTGCTGGCGCTGCAAATCGGCGCGGATCAAGCGGTGTTTTTTCACCGCTGGCATCAAGCACAAGAGATTGCGCGCATGGCTTATATTTCGATTGCCGTGCGCGAAAGCAATGAGGCCGGGCCGGTGCCGTTCGACCTCCAGCAGCCGCTGCCGGGGGTGGCCTTCGATCCAGCGCGCGTGCGCGTGCTGGCACTGCCCGCCATGCCGCACAGCGCCACCGAAATCCGCCGGCGCGCGGCGTTGGGTCTGTCCGTGGACAATTGGGTCCCGCCCGCCGTGGCACGGTATATTGTTAGCCATCACCTTTATCAAATTCCCTCGTAACACTTCATGAGCGAAACCGCCGCCCGCAAAGACATCCAGAAACTCCAGCGCGCCATCGTCGATGGGCTGGAACACGTCAAAGCCCACGACATCCGCGTGTTCGACACGTCGCACCTGTCGCCGCTGTTCGAGCGGGTGCTGATTGCCAGCGGCACCAGCAACCGCCAGACCCGCGCGATTGCCGCCAGCGTGCGCGACAAGGTGCGCGCGGCGGGTCTGGCCAAGCCGCGACTGGAAGGCGAAGAAAACGCTGAGTGGATCATCATCGACTGCGGCGCGGCGGTGGCGCACGTAATGCAGCCGGCCATCCGCCAGTACTACCGCCTGGAAGAAATCTGGGGCGACAAACCGGTGCGTTTGAAGATTGGCGCGCCCAAACCCAAGCCCGTCACCATTCCAACGCCCGCACCTGCCGCCGCGGTGAAGAAAGCCGTGGCCAAGACGCCTGCCAAAAAAGCGGCTGCCAAGGCTGCCGTCAAGCCTGCTGCCAGACCCGTCGCCAAAAAAGCGCCAACCGGAAAACACGCCGCCCCAGCCGTTACCCCGAAACGTGCAGCCCCTACGACGGCAGCGAAAAAAATAGCTATCGGGAAAACCACCGCGAAAAAAATCGCAGCCAAAGCACCGGCCAAAAAGACTGCGGCCCGGAAAACCGCAGCCCGCAAGTCCACTTGATCGGAGCGCGCCGTGCGGCTGGTCATCGTCGCCGTCGGCCAGCGCCTGCCGGATTGGGCGCAGGCCGCATGGGGTGATTACGCCAAGCGTTTTCCGCCCGAACTGCGGGTCGAACTCAAGGCCATCAAGACCGAGCCGCGCGCCGGTGGCAAAACCGCCGCGCAATGCATGGCCGCCGAGCGCGCACGCATCGAAGCCGCGCTGCCCAGGGATGCGCATGTGGTCGCGCTCGATGAACGCGGCGCGGCTTTGAGCACGCCAGCGCTGGCCGCGCGGCTGCGCGACTGGCAGCGCGCCGGCGACGATGTGGCGCTGCTGATCGGCGGGCCGGACGGGCTG
>JAIRRE010000159.1 GCA_031256125.1 Burkholderiaceae bacterium | reverse complement strand
CCGGTGCGTGGCGTGCGGGCATGAGGACAACGCCGATCACGTCGGCGCGATCAACATATTGGCGCGGGGACACCGCGTTGCAGCCTGTGGAGAGGACATAAGCCGCGAGCGACCCGCATGGGCCAAAAGCGCAGCCTCTGCGAAGCAGGAACCCACCGAAGCGACTATGCAAGGGGAAACTCATGCGTAGCACCGTAGGAATCCCCCGCCTTTAGGCGGGGGAGGATGTCAAATTCAAAGCGGTAGTCCAGCCCCGCTTCATTGGTGTGCTCCACCACACGGACATCGGGTTCAACGCCTTCATAGCGGTAACGGTGCCAAGGACCGCCACGGTCGCGGTGCCCGCTAATGCGGTTGCGGCTCCATTCAAATTCGCGCACCAACGCTCCGGCGCGGTCGTGCACGGTAATCAACTGCCCTTGCGGGTTGTAGCCGTAGCGCACCAAGGTTGCTGGTTCGTGCCGCAGTTGCAGCGGGTCGCGTTCGAGTTCAACGGCAACCAGCCGCCAGCCGTCATCCGCGCCCCAGGGGAATTGGGCTTCATGTCCGCTGTGGATGCGCTGGTATTGCAGCCGGTAGCGCCGCCCTACGCCATCGGTAATGGCGATCAGCATCCCGGCGGGCGGCACGGTGTCTTTGCGCGCGCGGCGCTGGCCGGGCGTGGATTCAGGCTGCGCCGTTTTGCCGTCGCTGTATTCGTAACGCTGGCTGCGCCCGTAGCGATCTACCTGCGCAATCAACCGCCAACGCTGGCCGGGTTGTGCCTGCTTGGCTTCCTGAATCGCCGCCAGCGCCTGCTCGGCGTGTGCCTTGTCGCCTGTGGCTTCAGCCTTGGCTCTGGCTTTTTTGGCCAGCTTGGCTTTATCGGCGGCTTGCGCTGCTACCTTGGCTGGGGGGATGTCCGGCGCGGGCGTGAAGACCCAGAACACGTCGGCGCTGCCGCTGGTCGCCAGTATGCAATCCTCATCGCCCGCCAGTTCCGGCAGCACATGGGCAAAGCGTTCCCGATTTGCCCACTTGGGCAAATAGTCATCGTTGTCTTTGCCTCCGCGCAGTACCCAGATGCCTTCGCTGCAGCTGTATTGGTCTTCTCTGGGGTCTAGGGTTTCCTCAAAGGCTATGAAGCGCCCGGCGGCATCGAGGATCATGATGGTGTCTTCGCGCCATCGCAGTTCGATTTCATTGAGCCAGTGCCAGCCGTGGCCCAACACGCCGCAAGCCGCACCGTGCATCGGGTTGACGTAGCTGTTGTATTGCCGTTGCCAGATGAGAGGGAGTGCCCCGGGCAGCGCAAAATCCATATCTTCCTGACCCAGCAACACTTTCGCGCCCGATTGCGGGTTGACAGGGCTGCCGACGGCAACGCCGCCGGGGCACACTGAACATGCTACACCGCCTTGGGTGCCAATGTGTACATTGGATGAGCCGGTGGTAATGCGCCCGCCGTAGAGTGTTTCGTCACCTTGCCGCGATGCGGGTAGCCCGTTGAATAGCACGGTGCGCGAGCCTTGGACGATCATGCCGCCATAGATAACGGGATCGCTCATGCGCGCGGCGGGCCGCCCGTTGATGTGGATATTGGGTGATCCGCCAACAATCGGGCCGCCGTATTCGGTTCCGTCTCCTAAACGCGCTGCGGGTTTGCCTGCCATGAGGGCGCTCCTGCTGATGTTGGGTACTTGCTATCTTATTTTGGTATTCATCATCTGTCTAGATGGGATAGAACAAGCAGTTCTGTTGCCAGGGGCCAAACCTCGCAAAGCCAGCACGGGCGCGGGTGTCGGCCAAACTGAAGTTTTCCAACGCTGGTTCATCGCGCGCAAGAACTGCCCGTTTGGACGGCCAAAACATGCACGGCAAACCGTGTCCGATAGCTTTGATAGCCGGAAACTGTGCTCACCACCTTTCCCGACACCAAGATGGCCCCTGGTAACTGCTTGTTCTACCCCAATTCGCTGTCAACACCAGTATTGCTGCTACTCCCACGCCGCAGACCAGCGGTCGTCCCAGTTGCCCGGTATCTGGCCGGGTTTGCCGCGCCGCTGTTCATCGAGCACGCGGCGGTCGCGTTTGGTGGGGCGTCCGTGCGCAATCGCCAGCGCCGGTTCGGGCGCGATCCGGCGCGCGGCGGCTAAACGTTCACGCGCCGCGCGGCTTTCAAGCGTTTCCTCATACAGCGTTTGCGCCACTGCCGCCGGTCCGCGCTGCATTGAGAGCGCACGCACAACCAGCACCCGTTCCTCGGCCCCCTGGCGAATCCGCACCTCGTCGCCAGGCTTGACCTCGCGCGCCGGCTTGGCCACGTTGCCCGCCACCAGCACCCGCCCCAGATCGAGCTGCTCCACCGCCAGCGCCCGCGTCTTGAAAAAACGCGCGGCCCACAGCCATTTGTCAATGCGTTCGCGTTCCGGGGGTTGAGCCATCGGCGGTATCCTCAAATGTCAACCGAACATCCCGCCGGCCAGCCCTGCAAATGCCGCCGCACCAAGTCGGCTAGCGCGCTGATCCACGCCGGGTCGTCATTCAGGCACGGAATGTAGCGGAACGCGCCGCCGCCCGCGTTTAGAAAGGTGGCGCGGTTTTCCTGCGCGATTTCTTCCAGTGTTTCCAGACAGTCGGCGACAAAGCCGGGGCACAGCACGTCCAGGCGGCCTGTTTTCTGGCTGCCCAGTTGTTCCAGCACCGCTTGAGTGGCCGGTTGCAGCCAGCGCGCGTTGCCAAAGCGCGACTGAAAGGTCACGATCCACCTGTCATCAGGCAACCCTAGCCTGGCGGCCAGCAAGCGCGCCGTCGCGCGGCACTGCGCGGGGTACGGATCGCCTTGCTCGCCCATGCGCTCGGGCAGGCCATGAAAACTGAGCACCAACTTGTTCGGCGGGCCGTCCGTCTGCCATGCTTGCCGTACGCGCGCGGCAAGTGCGTCGATGTAACCCGCGTCGTCATGAAAATCGCCAATGAAACGCAATTCCGGCACGCGGCGCACGCGGCGCATCCAGCACGCCACGGCGTCCGTTACCGCTGCCGTGGTGCTGCCGGCGTATTGCGGATACAGCGGCACGATCAGGATGCGCGTACAACCCAGCGCCTTGAGTTCGTCCAGACGGCTGGCGATGGACGGCGCGCCGTAGCGCATCGCCACGCGCAGATGCACCGGCGTTTGCTCCTCCACTTGCGTCGCGTGACCGCGCGTACCTAGCGCTTGGCGCAGCAGCGCTGCCTGCCGTTCGCTCCAGACCAGCAGCGGCGAGCCTTCCGGCATCCAGATCGCGTGGTAGCGCGCCGCCGATTGCGCGGGCCGTCGCCGCAGGATATAGCCGTGCAGGATCGGCCACCACAGCCAGCGCGGCATCTCCACCACGCGCGGATCGGTCAAAAACTCCCGCAGATAACGCCGCATCGCGCTTGGCGTCGGCGTTGCAGGCGTGCCGAGGTTGCACAGCAGGATGCCGGTCGCCGCAGGCACGGTAAGCGTGGATGGCTCGGTGCGGAAAAACATGGAACTATTGTCGGGGATGCAACAAATAAGCCGGGCCAGGCGATGAAGCCGTGGTATCGCTCCGATCCAGCCTTGTTTGCCAGGCCGCCTCATAAATTAGGTAATCGTGCGGGATGCGACATGTTCCCATTGCAACTTTCCCGGAGTTGGAGCGTTGCACTTCGGATTGGAGACCGCCCCCAAGCTTCTACAATTCTCAGCGCACCATTGGAGGCCAAGCCGCACCAGTCCGGGGCTTGGTTGAGGGGATGAGTGCGCGACCGTCATCCATAACCCATAAACGAGGAGAGGCTATGAATCGAATCACCAGTACCTTGATCTGGATTGTCATTGCGCTGCTGGGCGCGTTTGCGTTCGGCGTGATTGCGCTGGCGCATGGCGAGCGGGTCAGTGCGCTTTGGATCGTGATCGCCGCAGTCTGCGTGTATCTGATCGCGTACCGCTTCTACAGCCGCTTCATTGCCCAGCGGGTGGTGGGGTTGGATGGTTCCCGCATGACGCCCGCAGTGCGCCACAACGACGGTCTGGATTACGTGCCGACCAATAAATACGTGCTGTTTGGTCACCATTTCGCCGCCATCGCCGGCGCGGGGCCGCTGGTCGGTCCGGTGCTGGCCGCGCAGATGGGCTACCTGCCTGGTATGTTGTGGATTCTGGCTGGCGTGGTGTTTGCCGGCGCGGTGCAGGATTTCATCGTGCTGTTCATTTCCACGCGGCGCGACGGGCGTTCGCTGGGCGATTTGGTCAAGATGGAACTCGGTTCAGTGCCTGGGGTGATTGCCCTGTTTGGCGCGTTCCTCATCATGATCATCATTCTGGCGGTGCTGGCGCTGATCGTGGTCAAAGCGCTGACCAATTCGCCGTGGGGCACATTTACCGTGGCAGCCACGATTCCGATTGCGCTGTTCATGGGCATCTACATGCGCTTTATCCGCCCGGGCCGCGTCGGGGAAGTGTCGATCATCGGCTTCGTGCTGCTCATGGCCGCCATCGTGCTGGGCCAGCAGGTGCGCGATTCATCTGTTCTGGCGGCGTGGTTTACCTTCAGCGGCGTCCAACTGACGTGGATTCTGATCGGCTACGGCTTCATTGCCGCCGTGCTGCCGGTGTGGCTGCTGCTGGCACCGCGCGATTACCTGTCCACGTTTTTGAAGGTCGGCACCATCTTGGCGCTGGCGGTGGGCATTCTGATCGTCGCGCCGGAGTTGAAAATGCCCGCGCTGACGCGCTTTGCCGATGGTTCCGGGCCGGTATGGTCGGGCAACCTGTTCCCGTTTTTGTTCATTACCATCGCGTGCGGTTCGGTGTCGGGCTTTCACGCCCTGATCTCCTCAGGCACCACGCCCAAGATGCTGGATAACGAACTCAATGCCCGCTTTATCGGCTACGGCGGCATGTTGATGGAATCGCTGGTGGCCATCATGGCGCTGGTGGCTGCCAGCATCATCGAGCCGGGTGTTTACTTTGCCATGAATGCGCCGCTGGCGGTGCTGGGCACCGCGCCCGACGCGGTGGCCAACACCGTTACCCATTGGGGCTTTACCCTGACGCCCGACATGCTGGCGCAAACCGCGCGGGCGGTGGGCGAGAGCAGCATCATCGCCCGCGCAGGCGGCGCGCCGACGTTGGCCGTGGGCATGGCACAGATCCTGCATCAAGTGGTGGGCGGGCAGGCATGGATGGCCTTCTGGTACCACTTTGCCATTTTGTTCGAGGCCTTGTTCATCCTGACCGCCGTCGATGCGGGCACGCGCGCGGGCCGCTTCATGCTGCAAGATTTGCTGGGCACCTTCGTCCCCGTCCTCAAGCGCACCGAATCGCTGCCGGCCAACCTCATCGCCACCGCGTTGTGCGTGGCGGCGTGGGGCTATTTTCTGTATCAGGGCGTGGTCGATCCGCTGGGCGGCATCAACACGCTGTGGCCGCTGTTCGGCATATCCAATCAGATGCTGGCCGCTATCGCCTTGACGTTGTGCACCGTGGTGCTGTTCAAGATGAAGCGCGGTGCTTACGCCTGGGTCACGCTGGCGCCGACGGCGTGGCTGCTGATCTGCACGCTCACGGCGGGCTGGCAAAAAATCTTCGATAGCAGTCCGGCGGTCAGCTTCGTCACCCACGCGGCCAAATACCAGGCGGCGCTGGATGCCGGCAAGGTGCTGGCGCCGGCCAAATCCGCCGCGCAAGTGCAGCGCATCATTTTCAACGATTACGTGGGCGCGACACTGGCCGGGCTGTTCATCCTGGTGGTGGTGAGCATCGCCGTTTATGGATTGCTGGCCATCATTCGCGCCCGCCGCGCATCTGAACCCACGGTGCGCGAAACGCCCTACCAGCCGTTGCCCGCCGCTGCGCAGGCGCTGGGCGGGGCGCACTGATCCAAGGGTAGGGAATCGGGCGATGTTTACCGGTCTCGGCGGCGAACTGCGCAGCGCGGGGCGCTATCTGGGCCAGGCGCTGCACCTGATGGTCGGCCTGCCCGACTATGACACCTACGTTGCCCATATGCGCAACAAGCACCCCGGCCAGCCCGTGATGACCTACGAGGAATTTTTCCGCGAACGGCAAAAGGCGCGTTATGGGTCGGGGGCGGGACGGTGTTGTTGAGGAGCGGTTCCGGCGCAGTTCGTGGAATTAGGGCAACGGAGTGGGCGATGGGGTGTATCCAATCGGATATGAGCATAACGCCCAAGCCGCGCTGACCCGCTTTCATTTCTGCCGCCGCATGATCGCGTAGTAAGCTCCCCGCTGTCTTGCGTGATCTTTGCCATGTCCGAATCCTCAGCGCTTCACTCACATCCCATGCCTCCCGATTCCTGGCGTGTCGGCGAGGTCGAATTGACCAGCCGCTTTCTGCTCGGCACGGCCGGGTATCCGTCGCCCGCGGTGTTGCGCGAAGCGATGCTCACATCGGGCAGCCAGGTGGTGACGGTGGGCCTGAAGCGCCAGTTGGCCGGCGGCGGCGATCACGGCTTTGTGCGGATGATCGGCGACACGCTGCGCGAAACTGGCGCGCGCCTGTTGCCCAACACCGCCGGCTGTACCACCGCGCGCGAGGCAGTGCAACTGGCGCACATGGCGCGCGAGTTGTATGGCACGCCGTGGATCAAGCTCGAAGTAGTGGGCGACGAATACACGCTGCAACCCGACCCGGTGGAACTGGCGGCGGCGGCGCGTGAACTCGTGCAGGCCGGTTTTGTGGTGTTCCCGTATTGCACCGACGACCTGGTGACCTGCAAACGCCTGCTGGACGCGGGTTGCGCGCTGCTGATGCCTTGGGGCGCGCCGATCGGTTCCGGTCAGGGGCTGGTCAACCCGTTTGCGCTGCGCCTGCTGCGCGAACGCCTGCCCAATGCCACGCTCATCATCGACGCGGGCATCGGCGCGCCCAGCGATGCCGCGCGCGCGCTGGAAATGGGCTATGACGCGGTGCTGCTCAATTCCGCCGTCAGTCAGTCGCCCGATCCGGTGCGCATGGCCGGTGCGTTCCGGCAAGCCATCGAGGCCGGACGCGCGGCGTTCCGCGCAGGTGTCATGGCGCGGCAGGATTTCGCCGTCGCCACCACGCCGGTCACGGGCAACCCGTTTTTGATCGGGTGAGCCGCGTCATGACTGCCGACAAAGACAAACCCGTCATCTGGAGCATCGCGGGCAATGACACCGGCGGCGGCGCGGGCTTGACCGCCGACCAGCGTGCGGCGGATGCTTTCGGCGTACACCTGTGTCCGGTGGTCGCGGCGCTGACGGCGCAGAACTCGCGCGGTGTTGCGGACATCTACGCGGTGCCCTATGCGCAACTGCAATCCCAATTGGCGGCATTGGCCGACGACCTGCCGCCGCGCGTCATCAAGACTGGACTGCTGTCCAATGCGCAACAGGTGCGGCTGGTGGCCGAATGGGTGGACCGGCTGCGGCAACAAGGGCTGCTGGCGCTGGTGGTGGACCCGGTGCTGGTGGCATCCACTGGCGCGCCGTTTGCCGACGCGGCCACGCTGCACGCTTACCGCGACCTGCTGCTGCCGCGAGCCACGTTGCTTACGCCCAACCGGCGAGAGGCCGGACGTTTGACCGATGCCGACGACAGCGTGTCGGTGGCTGATCTAGCCGCCAGACTACGCCAACACGGCACTGCGGCGGTGTGCATTACGGGCGGGGACGATGCGGCGCATCAACACAACGTTGCCGCCGATTGGCTGGATGCGCCCGAAGCCGCCGGGTGGCTGGCACTGCCCCGGCTGAATACGCACCACACGCACGGCACCGGCTGCACCTTTGCCACCAGCGCGGCGGCGGCGCTGGCGCTGGGTTTCGTCACTGCCGATGCGGTGGTGCTCGCCAAAATGGCGACCGCGCACGCCCTGCATCACGGCTATGCGGCAGGGCAGGGCGCGGGGCCGGTTTGGGCGCAGCCCGGTTTCGGTACGGAGCCTGAACTGATGCCCTTTCTGTCATGGCCCGACGATGCCGATTTGCCCCCCTGGTGGCAAGGCGTGCAAGCGCGTTGGGCAGCTCCCGCGCCGCAACAGGAACTGGGCTTGTATGCCCTCGTTGATAGTGCAGAGCGCATCCAGCAAGCCCTTGCCGCCGGTGTGCGCACGCTGCAATTGCGGATTAAGACGCCGCACGAACCGGACGATGCCTGGTATGCGCAGTTGCGCCAAACCGTAGCGCGCAGCGCCGCGTTGTGTCAACAAGCTGGCGCGCGCCTGTTCATCAATGACCATACCGCGCTGGCGCTGGAAATGGGGCGCAGCCCGGCAGACGCACTCGGTCTGCATCTGGGGCAGGAAGACCTGGCCGCGCTGGGCGTGCAAGGCCGCATTCAAGTTGCAACCAGTGGCCTCGGACTGGGCGTGAGCAGCCATAGCCTGTGGGAATTGGCGCGCGCACGCAGTCTTGATCCTGTCTACATTGCCTGCGGCCCGGTGTGGCCGACCCAGACCAAAGAGATGCCTTGGCGCGCACAAGGCATCGACAACCTTGCCTGGTGGGTACACATGGCGGGTTGTCCAGTGGTTGCGATTGGCGGCATCCTCCAACCCGCCCAAATCGCTCAGACCGCTGCTACCGGCGCGGGCGGCCTATGCGTGGTGCGCGGTTTAGGCGACGACCTCGCCGTCACCGTACCCGCGCTGCAACAGGCCATTGCCGAGGGCAGTGCGCGCGCGCGCGCGCCTGTGCCCGCGCTGCCGCATCCCTCGTTGCCCAACCGGCTCCGCGTTGGATATGTGCCTTATTCCTGACGATTGCCTGGAGCATACGGCAGCCTGACAAACAAGGAGACAAGGCTGGATCGGAAATGATTAGATAGCGTCGTCACGAGGCATCGAGCCAAAGAGCCAAACACCGAATCTGCACTGCGGCCAAAAACGAGGCCGACCTCTTGGCATACCGCGTAGCTATGCCCCTCCAGCGCTTCAGATGCAAAAAGGCGTTTTCCACCAAGTGCTGGTATTGGTACAGGTGCTTGTCGTAGTTTCTTGGTTGCTTGCGGTTTTGCGCGGCTGAATAACCGCTTCCATACTCTGCCGCTGGTCTTTCTGGACAATCGCATCGCTGTCGTAACCCCGATCGGCTAGGGCGTGTTAACACTAATAGAATGGGATTTTTCTATCTGCACGATCACTCTATCCATGCAACTGACTGCCGA
>JAIRRE010000033.1 GCA_031256125.1 Burkholderiaceae bacterium | reverse complement strand
TCCACTCGGGCCGTGCCAGTGTAGGCAGACACTGCATGAAGCGCTGCCATAAACTACGCTTTTCCCGCACGGCCATTCCCCGGACGACGCGCGCTGGCCGGCGCGGGCCCATCACCTTTTCAAGCCAGCCCAAGGAGACCTCCATATGCCCCACACCGGTCTGAACTTTGACCTCGGCGAAACGATCGACGCGCTGCGCGAAGCGGTGCGTGACTTTGCGCAGGCCGAAATCACCCCGCGCGCGGCGGAAATCGACCGCAGCAACCAGTTCCCGATGGAACTGTGGCCCAAGCTCGGCGCGCTGGGCGTGCTGGGCATAACGGTACCGGAGGAATACGGTGGCGCCCAGATGGGTTATCTGGCGCACATGGTGGCGCTGGAAGAAATCAGCCGCGCCAGTGCCTCGGTGGGCCTGTCGTATGGCGCGCACTCCAACCTGTGCGTCAACCAGATCAAGCGCAACGGCAACCCCGCGCAGAAAGAAAAGTACCTGCCCAAACTGGTCAGCGGCGAACACGTCGGCGCGCTGGCGATGAGCGAGCCGGGCGCGGGCAGCGACGTGGTGAGCATGAGGCTGCGCGCCGAGGAAAAGAACGGCTGCTACGTCCTGAACGGCACCAAGATGTGGATCACCAACGGCCCGGACGCCGACATCATGGTGGTCTATGCCAAGACCGAACCGGAACTGAGCGCGCGCGGCATTACCGCCTTTATCGTCGAAAAGGGTATGAAGGGCTTTTCCTCCGCCCAAAAGCTCGACAAGCTGGGGATGCGCGGCAGCAACACCGGCGAGATGGTGTTCGATAACGTGGAAGTCCCCGCTGAAAACATCCTGGGCGCTGTAAACGGCGGCGTCAAGGTACTGATGAGCGGTCTGGACTACGAGCGCGCGGTGCTGGCCGCCGGGCCGGTGGGCATCATGCAGGCGGTGCTCGATAACGTTGTGCCCTACGTGCACGAGCGCAAGCAGTTCGGCCAGAGCATCGGCGAATTCCAATTGGTGCAGGGCAAGCTGGCCGACATGTACACCGTGCTGCAAGCGGGCCGCGCCTTTCTCTACACCATCGGCAAAAACCTCGACCAACTGGGCGCGGAGCATGTGCGGCAGGTGCGCAAGGACTGCGCCAGCGTCATCCTGTGGTGCGCCGAGCAGGCCACCCGGATGGCGGGCGATGGCATCCAGCTGTTTGGCGGCAACGGCTACATCAACGAATTTCCGCTGGGCCGCCTGTGGCGCGACGCCAAGCTCTACGAAATCGGCGCGGGCACCAGCGAAATACGGCGGATGCTGATCGGGCGGGAGCTGTTCTCGGAAACGCTGTAAGGTAACCGGCCTCATGTCCGAATCCACACCCCCTTCCCATTCGAGCCTGCAACACCTGATCGACGCCAACCGCGCCTGGGCGCAAGGGATTGAGCGTGAGCATCCGGGTTTTTTCTCCGAACTGGCGCACCAGCAATTGCCCAAATATCTGTGGATCGGGTGTTCCGATTCGCGCGTGCCGGCCAATCAGGTGACCGGCTTGGCACCGGGCGAGGTGTTCGTGCACCGCAACGTCGCCAACGTGGTGGTGCCTTCCGATTTGAATGCGCTGTCGGTGATTCAGTACGCGGTCGATCGTTTACAGGTTCAGCACATCATGGTGGTCGGCCATTACGGCTGCGGGGGCGTGCAGGCGACGCTGCGCGGGCTGCGCGTGGGGCTGGCCGACAACTGGCTGCGCCACGTGCACGACGTGGCAATGCACCACCGCGCGCGGCTGGCGCCTTTGTGCGGCGAGGCCCGGGAGGACGCGCTGTGCGAGCTGAACGTGATCGAGCAGGTCAGCCACGTGGCCGCAAGCACCGTGGTGCAGGACGCCTGGGCGCGCGGCCAGCCGCTGTCGGTCCACGGCTGGTGCTATGGCCTCAAGGACGGCCTGGTCAACGATTTGCATGTGACCATCTCGCGCGCCGAGGATGCGCCGCGCGCGCGCCGCGCGGCGCTGGAACGTTACCCGCGTATGCCGCAGTCCGATGCCGGCGCCGCGGCCTGACGCGACAATCGCGCCATGCAACCCGCTACGCTGGATTCTTCCGTAGCCCCGGCCATCGCGCAAGCGATGATCGACGGCTTCAACCGCCATTACCGGCTGTTCCGTGCCGAATCGGTGCGCGCCAAGCAGCGCTTCGAGACTTGCGACTGGCACGGCCAGCAGCGCGCCTCGCGCGAACGCATTGAGTTCTACGATCTGCGCGTGCACGAATGCGTGTTGCGGTTGGAACGCGAGTTCAAAGCCGGCGACTTGCCCATGAGCGTGTGGCAGCAAGTCAAGCTGCTTTACATCGGCCTGCTGGTGCAGCACAAACAGCCGGAGTTGGCCGAAACCTTTTTCAACTCGGTCACCACGCGCATCCTGCGCCGCGACTACTTCCACAACGACTTCATCTTCCTGCGACCGGCCATCAGTACCGAATACCTGGAAACCGACGCCAGCAGCGCGCGCACCACCTTCCAGTCGTTCTACCCGCAGCCGGGCAAGCTGGAAGAAACGCTGCGCGAGGTCATTAACTATTACGACTTGTATTGCGACTTCGAGGACTTGGAGCGCGACGTGCGGCGCGTAACCGAAGCGATGCGCGCGCATTTGGGCGAGGCGAAGCGGCGCGCCAATTTCCAGATTCAGGTGCTATCGAGCCTGTTCTACCGCAACAAAGGCGCGTACCTGGTGGGCAAGCTCATCAACGGTTACACCGAAATTCCGTTCGCCTTGCCCATCCTGCATCGCACGCCGGGTCAGCTCTACATCGACGCGGCGCTGTTCGGCGAGGACGATCTGCTGATTCTGTTTGCCTTCTCGCGCGCCTACTTCATGGTGGATATGGAAATCCCATCGGCCTATGTGCAATTCCTGCGCGGTCTGATGCCGCGCAAACCGCGCGCCGAGTTGTACAACGGGCTGGGGCTGGGCAAGCAAGGCAAGAATCTTTTCTACCGCGATTTTCTGTGGCACCTGCGCCATTCCAGCGACAGCTTCCGCATCGCGCCGGGCATCGAGGGCATGGTGATGCTGGTGTTCGATCTACCGAGCTTTCCCTATGTCTTCAAGCTCATCAAGGATCAGGAACACTTTCCGCCGCAAAAAGACATCACGCGCGAACAGATCCGCGACAAATACCATCTGGTCGTGCGCCACGACCGCGTGGGCCGCATGGCCGACACGATGGAGTTTTCCTACGTCGCGTTTCCCTACGAGCGCTTTACGCCCGAACTGCTCGACAAGATTCAGGCGTGCGCGGCCAGTTTGATTGAAATCCGCGAGCGCGATGGCGATGGCCGGCGCGAAGTCATCATCCGGCACCTCTATATCGAACGACGGATGATCCCGCTGAACTTGTATTTGCAAGAAGCCTTTGATGCCGGGCCGCATGACGCGGCCATGCAGGCGCAACTGGAGCGCACCGTCATCGAATACGGCAATGCCCTGAAGGACCTGATTGCCGCCAACATCTTTCCGGGCGACATGCTGTGGAAGAACTTCGGCGTCACGCGCCACGGCAAGGTGGTGTTTTACGACTACGACGAAATCGAATACATCACCGACTGCAACTTCCGCCGCGTGCCGCCGCCGCGCAACGAAGAAGACGAAATGAGCGGCGAAGTCTGGTACTCGGTTGCCAAGAACGACGTATTCCCGGAAACCTTCGGCCCCTTTCTGCTGGGCAACGACCGGGTGCGCGCGGTTTTCATGAAGCACCACGCCGATCTGCTCGATCCGGTCTTCTGGCAGGAGCACCAGGAGCGCATTCGCCGCGGCGAAGTGATCGACGTATTCCCCTACGCGCCTGAACGGCGGTTCGGCAACGCGGCGGACGGCAAGGCAAACGAATAGCTAGTTCAAGCGTGCGCCTGCTTGTCACCGCATATGGGGAGTCAAACGTTAAGTGTTGTGCATTGCCCGGAAAACAGCAAAGCGTTAGCCGCCGCCGGTTGACCTGCTTGTGATGAGCGCTTGACCGCGGCAGTCGCAAATAACTGACAGCTTCCCGCCATGCCCGACGCTGAACGTTCAATCCTAAACCGACCCGTGAAACAATTCGCACCATGACTTTGCGCATTGGCATTTCCGCCCGCTTGCTCGACCAGCCGCCGCCGGGGGGCGACTCATCGCCCAAACGGCTGCAATACCTTGAAAGCCACATGGCGCAATGGATCATGTCGCACGGCGTGGTAGCGCTCATGATTCCGTTCATCGACGCCCAAGCCCCGCTGCCGCGGGTACGCCCGCGGGGCCGTTCGACCCTGGCCGATCTGGTCGAACAGCTTGATGGCCTGGTGTTGCAGGGCGGTTCGGACATCGACCCGCGCCGCTACGGCGCCCAGCCGTGGCGCGCTGACGCCAACTTGGAGTGCGACCCGGTGCGCGATGCTTATGAACTGGATCTGCTGCGCGGCTTCATCGACGCGGAAAAACCGGTACTCGGCATTTGCCGTGGCGCGCAACTCATCAACGTGCATTTCGGCGGCACGCTGGTGCAAGACATCCCGAGCCAATGGCCCGGCGCGCTGACCCACTTCAACCTGGAGCGCTACCATCACTTGACGCACGATGTGCGCCCCGAACCGGGGTCGCTGCTCGAACGCATCTACGGCGGCGCGGCGCGGCGCGTGGTCAGCATCCACCACCAGTGCGTGCAGCAATTGGGCACGGGGCTAATGATTGAGGCGCGCAGCCCCGACGGGGTGCCCGAGGCGATCCGCCACAGCGACCACAGTTTCATCGTTGGCGTGCAGTGGCACCCGGAATTCCACGGTACGACCGACGACACCAGCTTGGCACCGTCAGCGGGTGTGCTCGACAGCGGCCCGTTGATGATGGCCTTCCTCAAAGCCTGCGCGCGGCGGCTCCCGCGCGCGGAACGCCACGCGCGCGTGAGCGCCATGCGCCATTTGCCGTGGCCGCATCCGGTTGATCGCGCGCACGTGGCTTGAGGGGCATGGTCAAAAAATGAGAAATGGGCGAGTTTGAACTGATCGAGCGCGTATTCGCCCGCCGCGCCGCCGCCGTGCCGCCGCGCGCCGGAATCGCTCTGGGCATCGGCGACGATTGCGCGCTGCTGGCCGCGCCGCCGCCGGAGACGCAACTGGCCGTTTCCACCGACATGCTGGTCGAGGGGCGGCACTTTTTCCCCGAAGTCGCCCCCAACGCGCTGGGCCACAAGGCGTTGGCGGTCAACCTGAGCGACCTGGCCGCGATGGGCGCGGAGCCGCTGGCTTTCACCCTTGCGCTGGCCTTGCCACCCGAACGCGCGCGCGACGCCGACTGGCTTGATGCGTTCGCGGATGGCCTGATGGCGCTTGCGCAAGCGTATCGCTGTGCGCTCATCGGCGGTGACACCACAGCCGGGCCGCTGGCTATCAGCATCACCGTATTCGGGTATCTGCCCCGCGGGCAAGCGCTGCGACGCGATGGCGCGCGCGCCGGCGACGATCTGTGGGTCAGCGGCGCGCTGGGTGACGCGCGATTGGCGCTGGAGGCGCTACGCAACCGCATCGTCCTGTCACCGGCTCAACAGGCACAAGCGCGTCAACGGTTGGAACGCCCGACGCCACGCATTGCCTTGGGTCAGGCGCTGCGCGGCGTGGCCAGCAGTTGCATTGACCTCTCCGATGGCTTGGCGGGCGACCTCGGACATGTGCTGCACGCCAGCGACGTCGGCGCGCGCATCAATGCCGACGTGGTGGCCAGCCTGTTGCAAACGCCCGCGCCCGTCACCGCTCAGCAACGCTATGCCTACACGCTTGCCGGCGGCGACGACTACGAACTGATCTTCACCGCTCCGCCCAACCGCCGCGCCCAGGTGGAAACCGCAGCGCGCCAAGCGGCCACGCCTGTTACGCGCATCGGCGGCATCACCGCAATGCCCGGTCTGGCGCTACACGACGCCGCCGGACGCGCCCTCGCGGGTAGCTTCGCAGGATTCGACCACTTTGCCTGAACACATGGCTTGCTTGCCTGCCCCTGCTGGCGGCGGGAGCCGCGCCCGGTATCGTCAAACCGGATGGATGGCGGGCGATTGCTTCGATATTATTGGCGCTTATAGCGCCGATTGGTTTTGTCTATCTTTATTATTAGCATGGGAAGCTCAATGTTAACCCTGATTTCAAGCATGGTGTAAATTGAGATGAGTTTGTAAATGCTAATACCGAGGAAAATTAGAGATTCCAAGAACTTATTGGTATTTCCCTCGGCTGGTAACATCCAGCGCCCCTACGATTTCATCGCCACGAAACAGGTGAATAGTATCCCAATGATTGACGGTAGTACAGCCATGACTGGGAACGAGTAAAACCTTGTCACCGATTTTATAATGATGGCCAGGGAGGGTGAATCGGATGTGTTCCTCGCTAAGATTAACATCCATGGCAGTATGTCCCGCCAGCCGGGGCGGCCCTTGATCCGTACCCATGCACTTGAGTCCTGCGT
>JAIRRE010000027.1 GCA_031256125.1 Burkholderiaceae bacterium | reverse complement strand
ACGTAGCCCGGCGGCGCGCCGATCAGCCGCGCCACGCTGTGCTTTTCCATGAACTCGCTCATGTCGATGCGCACCATGTGGTCTTCGCTGTCGAACAAAAAGCCCGCCAGCGCCTTGGTTAATTCCGTCTTGCCGACACCCGTCGGCCCAAGGAACAGAAACGACCCCAGCGGCCGGTTGGGATCGGCCAGGCCCGAACGCGAACGGCGGATGGCGTTGGCCACCGCGCTAATCGCTTCGTCCTGTCCCACCACGCGCTTGTGCAGGGCATCCTCCATGCGCAACAGCTTTTCGCGCTCGCCCTGCATCATCTTGCTGACGGGGATGCCCGTGGCGCGCGACACCACTTCGGCAATTTCTTCCGCGCCGACTTGCGTGCGCAGCAGGCGGTTGCCGCCCGCCTGGCCTGCTTCGCCCTTGCTGGCATTCTCTTTGGCCTGCGCTTCTTTCAGTTGCTTTTCCAGCGTCGGCAGCGTGCCGTATTGCAATTCGGCGACCTTGTTGAAATCGCCCTTGCGAGTCGATTCCTCGATCTGAAAGCGGATCTGGTCGATCTGCTTGCGCAACTGCTCGCTGCCTTGCGCCTCGGCCTTTTCGGCTTTCCAGACTTCTTCCAGATCGGCATATTCCCTTTCGACGCGGGCCAGTTCCTCCTCGATCAGTGCCAGGCGTTTGCGGGAAGCCTCGTCGGTTTCCTTCTTCATGGCCTCGCGCTCGATTTTGAGCTGGATGATGCGGCGGTCGAGCTTGTCCATCGCCTCCGGCTTGGAGTCGATTTCCATCTTGATCTTGGCCGCTGCCTCGTCGATCAGGTCGATGGCTTTGTCGGGCAAAAAGCGGTCGGTGATGTAACGCTGGCTCAATTCCGCCGCCGCCACGATAGCCGGGTCGGTGATCTCGACGCCGTGGTGCGCCTCGTATTTCTCCTGCAAGCCGCGCAGAATGGCGATGGTCGCTTCCACGCTCGGTTCGTCCACCAGTACCTTCTGAAAACGGCGTTCGAGCGCCGCGTCTTTTTCGATGTACTTGCGGTACTCGTCCAGCGTGGTCGCGCCAATGCAGTGCAATTCGCCGCGCGCCAGCGCCGGTTTAAGCATGTTGCCCGCGTCGATAGCGCCCTCGGCCTTGCCTGCGCCCACCATCGTATGAATTTCGTCGATGAACAGGATGATGCTGCCCTCGGCGGCGGCGACATCTTTGAGTACGCTTTTCAGGCGTTCCTCGAACTCGCCGCGATACTTCGCGCCGGCCAGCAGGCCAGCCATATCCAGCCCCAGCACGCGCTTGTCCTTGAGCGTGTCGGGCACCTCGCCCGCGACGATGCGCTGCGCCAGCCCTTCCACGATGGCGGTCTTGCCCACGCCCGGCTCGCCGATCAGCACCGGGTTGTTTTTGGTGCGCCGTTGCAGCACCTGAATGGTGCGGCGGATTTCGTCGTCGCGCCCAATGACCGGATCGAGCTTGCCCAAGCGGGCGCGCTCGGTCAGATCGAGCGTGTATTTCTTGAGCGCCTCGCGCTGACTCTCGCCTTCCGCGCTATCCATGCCCTGCCCGCCGCGCACCGCGTCGATGGCCGCTTCCAGCGCCTTCACGGTCAAGCCGTTTTCTTTGGCGATGCGCCCCGCCTCGCCCTTATCGCCCGCCAGCGCGAGTAAAAACAGCTCGCTGGCAATGAACTGGTCGCCGCGCTTGAGGGCGATCTTCTCCGTGGCATTGAGCAAATTGTTAAGGTCGCGGCCAACCTGCACCTCATTGGTGCCTTGCACCTGCGGCAAACGCTTGATGGCGCTCTCCGCCGCGCCGGCCAGCCCTGGCACATTCACGCCCGCGCGCGCCAGCAACGACCGGGGGCCGTCTTCCTGCCGCAGCATGGCCGCCAGCAAATGCACCGGCTCGATGTAGGCGTTATCGCCGCCCAAAGCCAACGATTGCGCATCGGCCAAGGCTTCTTGAAACTTGGTGGTAAGTTTGTCCAGACGCATGTGATTAATTCTCCTATGGATTCCCATGTGGGGGGCGGCGGGAGTGAATCAAGTACCGCTCCGTCATACCTACTCAAACCTGGCAAGCGCCATCAACGAAAAAACACATAGGCCACCACGACCGCCGCCGCCAACCCTACGACATCAGCCAGCAACGCACAGGGCAGCGCGTGGCGCGTGTGCTTGATGCCGACGCTGCCGAAATAGACGGCGAGCACGTAGAAGGTGGTTTCAGTCGAACCCTGGATGATGGCGGCCAGCTTGCCGGGGAAGGAGTTGACGCCATAAGTCTGCATCACATCCACCATCAGGGCGCGCGCTCCGGAGCCGGACAGCGGCTTCATCAGCCCCACCGGTAGCGCGGGCAGAAAGTCGGTCGGCAGGCCCAGCGCGGCCACCACCCAGCCGATGCCGTGTAGCAGTACGTCCATCAGCCCTGCGGCCCGGAATACGGCCACCGCCGCCAGCATGGCCACCAGATACGGGATGATGCCCACGGCCACGCCGAAGCCTTCCTTCGCGCCGTCGATGAAGGCGTCATAGACATTCACGCGCCGCAACGCGCCCGTCAGCAAAAACGCGATCAGCACCAGCATGATGACGCCGCTGCCGATTAGCCCCATCCAGCGTCCCGCTGCGCCGGCGGGCAAACGGCCCAGCCACCAAGTCAGACCGCCTACCAACGCCGCCAGTACAGCCAGCGGAACCAGCAATGGCGCGCGCAGCAGCGGCACGCGCTGCACCAGCGACACCGCCGTCAACGCGCACACCAAGGTGACGGCGGTGACCAGCAAGGTGGGCAGAAAAATATCCGCCGCGTTGAAGCCCGTCAGCCCCTGCTGTATCGCCAGCGTCTGACGGATGGCGATGACCGAGGTGGGAATCAGCGTCACCCCCGCAGTGTTGAGCGCCAGAAACATGATCTGCGCGTTGGTGGCGGTGTCGGGCCGGGAGTTGAGCGACTGCAAATCCTGCATGGCCTTGAGGCCCAGCGGCGTCGCGGCGTTGTCCAGCCCAAGCAGGTTGGCGCTGATGTTCATAGTCATCGCGCCTTGCGCCGGATGGCCTGCGGGCACACCGGGAAACAGTTGGCGCAGCGCCGGGCTGACGCCGCGCGCCAGCGCGCCGATCATGCCCGCGCGCTCGCCGACCTTCATGAAGCCCAGCCACAGCGCCATCATGCCCGTCAGACCCAGCGCGATCTCGAAGCCGGTGCGCGCGGCATCGAACAGCGCCGTCACCAGCCGCGCGAACGCACCCACGTCGCCCAACAGCGTTTGCACCAGCGCCGCCACGAAAGCGCTGACAAAGAAACCCAGCCAGACGTAATTCAGCACCAAAGCGTGCCCCTACGGATTTGACCTTGAAATAAAACCATACCACAAAGCTTATCTGCAACGTGCGGCAAGCTATGAATCGTATAGCAAGCGAATCTAATCCAGTACCGCCACGCCTTTGATTTGTGCGTATACCAGCATACCCGGCGCAAGCGCCAGCGCGTCGGCGGATTTGCGGGTGATGCGCGCCAGCAGCGGCGCGCCGTGGGCATCCAGCCGCAGCAGGACTTGCGCCGCGCCATCGTCCGCCATTTCGCGCACGGTGGCGGGGACGATGTTGAGGATGCTGCTGTCCCGCGCGGGCGTCAGGGTTACGCTGACATCGCGCGCCAGCACGCGCAGCCGCACGGGCGACCCAGCAGCGCGCGGCTGCGCAGTTTGCAGGCACTGGATGCGGCCCGCCGCGTTATCGCCGCCGTTGCCGCTACCGCCAAAACACACGGTCATCAAGCCGTAGGCCGCGTCGGTGGCTTCCACCACGCCGTCGAGGATCGCGCCTGCGCCATCGCCCTGTTCTTGCGCCACATCCAGCCGCGCCAGCACTTGCGCCGTGGCCCCCTGCGCAACGCAGCGGCCCTGTTGCAGCAGCACCAGGCGCTGCGACAGGCGCGCAGCCTCGTCCACCGCGTGAGTGACGTAGAGCATGGGGAGGTCGCAGTCGCGCGCCAGCCGCTCGAAGTAGGGCAGCAGTTCGGCTTTGCGCGCGGCGTCGAGCGCGGCCAGCGGCTCGTCCAGCAGCAGCAGCGCGGGCGATGCGGCCAGCGCCCGGGCGATAGCGACACGTTGGCGCTCGCCGCCGGAAAGCCGCGCCGGGCGGCGATCGAGCAAAAAACCGATGCCGAGCAGCTCGATGATCTGATCGAGCGCGACACGGCGCTCGCCAGGCAGCGCGCGGCGGCGGCCAAAGTCCAGATTGCCCGCCACGGTCAAATGATCGAACAGGCTGGCTTCCTGAAACACGAAGCCGATGGCGCGCCGGTGCGTCGGCTGCCAAACGTTCGGGCCACACCCTGTTTCGTTTTGCCACACCGCATCAGCCAGCGCCACGCGGCCCGGCGCGGGTCGCACCAAGCCTGCAACGGCGCGCAGCAGCGTGGTTTTGCCGCTGCCCGA
>JAIRRE010000153.1 GCA_031256125.1 Burkholderiaceae bacterium | reverse complement strand
CCATTGCCAGCAAAAATAAGCTATTCAAGAGTTTCATCGGTCAAGGCTATTACGGCTGCCACACGCCCGCGGTGATTCTGCGCAACGTGCTGGAAAATCCGGCTTGGTACACCGCTTATACGCCCTATCAGGCCGAAATCAGTCAGGGACGATTGGAGGCGCTGCTCAATTTCCAGACGATGGTGGCTGATCTGACCGGTCTGCCGGTCGCCAATGCTTCGCTGCTTGACGAAGCAACCGCCGCCGCCGAGGCGATGACGCTGGCGCGCCGCGCCGTCAAGGCCAAGGGCGCGGCCATTCTGGTGCTGGCTGATATCCACCCGCAGACGCTGGCTGTGATGCGCACCCGCGCCGCGCCATTGGGGTTGCGTGTCAAGCTGGTGCCGCCGGGCGACAGGTGGAGTGAGGCGCTGGCGGGCGACGATTATTTTGCCGCGCTGGTGCAATATCCCGCCAGCAGCGGCTGGATCGCCGACTGGAGCGAAACCGCCGCCGCCGCCCATGCCAAACAGGCCGCTTTTATCGTCGCCACCGATCTGCTGGCGCTCACGCTGCTGAAAACGCCCGGCGCAATGGGCGCGGACATTGCCATCGGCAACAGCCAGCGGTTCGGGCTGCCGATGGGCGCGGGCGGGCCGCACGCAGCCTTCATGGCCTGCCGCGACGACTTTAAGCGTTCCATGCCAGGACGGCTGGTGGGCGTAAGCGTGGATGCGCACGGCCACCCCGCCTGCCGCCTGGCGCTGCAAACGCGCGAGCAGCACATCCGGCGCGAAAAAGCCACCAGCAATATTTGTACCGCGCAGGCGCTGCCGGCCATCATGGCGGGGCTGTACGCGGTCTATCACGGCCCGCAGGGTCTGGCCGCCATCGCTCGCCGCGTGGCGCGACTGACCGCGATCCTGCACGCCGGGCTGGCAAAAATGGGCTATCAGACCAGTGTTCCCCCGCCGCACGACGCGACCGTCTTCGACACGCTGGCAGTCGCCACCGACGAGGCAACCAACGTCATTGCCGAGCGCGCCGTCCGCCACGGCGCCAATCTGCGCAAACTCTCCGCTCACACGCTGGGCGTTTCGCTCGACGAAACCCACACCCGGCAAGATGTAGAACTGCTCTGGTACATCTTCGGCCCAGACCAGCCCCAGCTCGATTTCGCCGCGCTGGAAGCCAGTTTGCCCGCCGACGCCGCCGGTCTGATTCCGTCCGCGCTGCGGCGCACAACGCCTTTCCTGGCGCAGCCGGTGTTCAACACCTACCACAGCGAAACCGCCATGCTGCGCTACATCCGGCAGTTGTCTGATAAAGACTTGGCGCTGGACCGCAGCATGATCCCGCTGGGCAGTTGCACCATGAAGCTCAACGCGACCAGCGAAATGCTGCCCATCACCTGGCCGGAATTTGCGCACCCGCACCCCTACGCTCCGGCGGCGCAACTGGCGGGGTACGGCGAACTGACCGCGCAGTTACAGCACTGGCTGGCCAGCATCACCGGCTACGCCGGCGTGAGCTTGCAACCGAATGCCGGTTCGCAAGGGGAATACGCGGGCCTGCTGGCGATCCGCTCTTGGCATGCGGCGCGCGGGCAAGCCCAGCGCAACGTCTGCCTAATTCCCGAAAGCGCGCACGGTACCAACCCGGCCAGCGCCCAGATGGCGGGACTGGAAATAGTGGCCGTCCAATGCGACGCGCAGGGTAACGTCGACTTGAACGACCTTGCCGCCAAGTGCCAGCGGCACGCCGACAAGCTGGCCTGCATCATGGTGACTTACCCCAGCACGCATGGCGTGTTCGAGGCCGGTATCAAGGAACTGTGCGACATCGTGCACCAGCACGGGGGCAAGGTTTATGTCGATGGCGCGAACATGAACGCGCTGGCGGGCTTGGCCGCGCCGGGGGATTTCGGCGGAGACGTGAGCCACATCAATTTGCACAAGACTTTTTGCATTCCGCACGGCGGTGGCGGCCCGGGCATCGGCCCGGTGTGCGTGGCCGAAGACCTGCGCCCTTACCTGCCCGGCCAGGCTGTACCCGAAGACGCGCCAGCCGACCACGCCCACCCACCGCATGTCGGTTCGATAACCGCCGCGCCGATGGGCAATGCCTCGGTGCTGCCGATCAGTTGGATGTATATCCGCATGATGGGCGCCCCGGGCTTGGCGCGCGCCACCGAGGCTGCCATTCTTGCCGCCAATTACGTCAGCCGCCGCCTTGCGCCGCATTACCCGACGCTCTATACCGGCGCGGGCGGCTACGTGGCGCATGAGTGCATTCTGGATCTGCGGCCCCTCAAGGAAACCAGCGGGATCACCGCCGAAGATGTCGCCAAGCGCCTGGCCGACTACGGTCTGCACGCGCCCACGCTCAGTTTTCCGGTAGCGGGCACGCTGATGGTTGAACCCACCGAAAGCGAACCGCTGGCGGAACTGGATCGCTTTTGCGACGCCATGATCGCCATCCGCGAAGAAATCCGCCGCGTGGAAACCGGCGAGTGGCCGCGCGAGGACAACCCGCTGAAGAACGCGCCGCACACCGCCGCGCATCTGCTGCGAGCCGATTGGCCGCACCCCTATCCGCGCGAAACCGGCGCGGCGCTGGCACGGGTGCCTGTGGGCGGCGTCAAATACTGGCCGCCGGTGGCCCGTATCGACAACGTGCACGGCGACCGCCATCTGATTTGCAACTGTTGACGCCGGACTGAGTAAAGGGCAGGCACGGGCGACTTGCCGCTTGCACAGCCAAGTTGTCAGTGGCTGGCAAGCAGGAAACGTCATGTTCGCCCAAGCAGGGCTAGCCATTCCCGGTAAGCGTTTACCCCTTTATTGCCGCCATTTTGTCCGCCTTGCCCCAGAATTTGTAGCGCCGACCCCACGCCCAAGCTATCCGGTGAGCTATGGAACTGGTAGCACTGTAAAAATTTGAGCTATATTGTGAGTCTAGTTCGGGGCTGCGGCCCGGCTGGGTTGCTGGCGCGGTCGCGCAAGTTCCCAGCGGGGTTGCGGCGCCGGGCGCGATATCCGTGTCCGAGGAGAACCGTCCATGAGTTCAAAAGAAAACGCCGCGATCAATCAGTTGCTGGCCTTGCTGGAAGCGCGTTATGCGATTCGCGTGTTGTGGGCGCTGCGCGACGGGCATCCGCAAACCTTCCGTCTATTGCAGGACAGTGTGGGCGGCAGTACCCCCAATACGCTCAACACACGCTTGAAGGAATCGCGCGCCGCTGGTTTCATCACGCATGGCCCGGATGGCTATACCCTGACGCCGCCAGGCGCCGACCTGGTCAAGCGCCTATCGGATTTGCAAGCCTTCGCGGGCCGCTGGGTAACGGCGCGGGGCCGAAAAAAGTAAGCGCAATACCTATATCAAAACACCTGTTCGGCGCAGTTTTTGCATTTCGATACAAAGTTTGAGCATAGTGCTTTGACTTACGGCCCCCGCGTTCAATGCTCAACATTCCATTGGGCTTGAAAAGCCCAGCCGCTGCCCCATCTGCTATTTGAAATTTTTTTGACGCTCGACCACTTTCCATGAGCCATCCCCACCATCACGCCCCCCATTCCCATCCCGATCAACCGCGCCCGGCGCAATTTCAGGCCGCGCCCGATGATCCGGCGCAGATGAGCCCCGAAGCATCCGAAGTCTTGGCTGCAGCGGCCCAATCAGACGCCGCCGCGCAACTGGAAAACGCTCACGCCGAAATCGCGGCGCTCAAGGCGCAAATGGCGGACTTGGCCGATCAGGCTCTGCGCGCGCAAGCCGAAGCGCAGAACATCCGCCGCCGGGCGGAAGAGGACATCTCCAAGAATCGCAAGTTCGCGGTCGAATCGTTCGCCGACAGCCTGCTCCCGGTACTCGACAGCCTGGAAGCGGCGCTGGCCGTCGACGACGTGACGGCGGCGCAACTGCGCACCGGGTCGGAAGCGACGCTCAAACAGCTTTTAGCGGCGCTGGAACGTAACAAAGTCATCGCCATCGCGCCCGCGCCGGGCAGCCGATTCGACCCGGCGCAGCAGCAGGCCATCAGCATGGTACCGGCCGAACAGGAACCGGGCACCATTGTCGGCGTATTGCAAAAGGGCTATTTGATCGCCGACCGGGTGCTGCGTCCGGCGCTGGTGACGGTGGCCGCCGCGCTCAACTCATAACTTGAAAAATCACGCGCAGCCTCAAGTTTCCAATCCATTGCAATTTTCCCTACGAATTTACGGAGCAAACACAACATGGCAAAAATCATCGGTATCGACCTGGGCACCACCAATTCCTGCGTCGCCATTCTGGAAGGCACGGCGGCCAAGGTCATTGAAAATTCCGAGGGCGCGCGTACTACGCCCTCGGTGGTCGCCTATCAGCAAGACGGCGAAGTGCTGGTGGGTGCATCGGCCAAACGGCAGGCGGTCACCAACCCGCAAAACACGCTGTATGCGGTCAAGCGCTTGATTGGCCGGCGTTTTGAAGATGCCGAAGTCCAAAAGGACATTACCCGCACACCTTACAAAATCATCAAGGCCGACAACGGCGATGCCTGGGTACAGGTGCGCGACGAAAAACTGGCGCCGCCGCAAATCAGCGCCGAAGTACTGCGCAAAATGAAGAAAACCGCCGAGGACTACCTGGGCGAGACCGTGACCGAGGCCGTCATCACCGTACCGGCCTATTTCAATGACGCGCAGCGCCAGGCCACCAAGGACGCCGGGCGCATCGCCGGGCTGGATGTCAAGCGCATCATCAACGAGCCGACGGCGGCGGCGCTGGCCTTCGGCCTGGACAAGCAGGCCAAGGGCGACCGCAAGATCGCCGTGTACGACCTGGGCGGCGGCACGTTCGACATCTCCATCATCGAAATCGCCGATGTCGATGGCGAAAAGCAGTTCGAGGTGCTCTCCACCAACGGCGACACCTTCCTGGGCGGCGAGGATTTCGACCAGCGCATCATCAGCTACATCATCGACGAGTTCAAAAAGGAACAGGGCGTTGATCTGAGCAAGGACGTGCTGGCCCTGCAACGCCTGAAGGATGCCGCCGAGAAAGCCAAGATCGAACTGTCGTCGAGCCAGTCCACCGACATCAACCTGCCCTACATCACCGCCGACGCCAGCGGCCCCAAGCACCTGAACATCAAGCTCACCCGCGCCAAGCTCGAAAGCCTGGTCGAGGATTTGATCGAGCGCTCCATCGCCCCGTGCCGTATTGCCATCAAGGATGCGGGCGTATCGGTGGACCAGATCAACGACGTGATCCTGGTCGGCGGCATGACGCGTATGCCCAAGGTGCAGGACAAGGTCAAGGAATTCTTCGGCAAGGAGCCGCGCAAGGATGTCAACCCCGACGAGGCGGTGGCCGTGGGCGCGGCCATCCAGGGCAGCGTGCTGGCGGGCGACCGCAAGGACGTGCTGCTGCTGGACGTGACGCCGCTGTCGCTGGGCATCGAAACGCTGGGTGGCGTCATGACCAAGATGATCGCCAAGAACACCACCATTCCGACCAAATACGCGCAAACCTATTCCACCGCCGACGACAACCAGCCCGCCGTGACCATCAAGGTCTACCAGGGCGAACGCGAACTGGCCAGCGGCAACAAGCTGCTGGGCGAATTCAATCTGGAAGGCATTGCTCCCGCGCCGCGCGGTATGCCGCAGATCGAGGTCACCTTCGACATCGACGCCAACGGCATCCTGCACGTTTCGGCCAAGGACAAAGGCACCGGCAAGGAAAACAAGATCACCATCAAGGCCAACTCCGGCCTGTCGGAGTCCGAAATCCAGCAAATGGTCAAGGACGCGGAACTCAACGCCGCCGAAGACCATAAAAAGCTGGAACTGGTGCAAGCCCGCAATCAGGGCGACGCGATGGTGCACAGCGTGCGCAAATCGCTGGGCGAGCACGGCGACAAGCTCGACGCGGACGAAAAGGACAAGATCGAGGCCGCCATCAAAGAACTGGAAGAAGCCCTCAAGGGCGACGACAAGGCCGCCATCGAAGCCAAGACCGAGGCGCTAATGACCGCCAGCCAGAAACTGGGCGAAAAAGTCTATGCCGAGGCCCAAGCGCAGGCGCAAGCCCAGCAAGCCGCCGGCGCGGCTCCGCAAGACGCCCCCGCCCAGGCCAAGCCCGACGACGATAACGTGGTCGATGCCGAGGTCAAGGAAGTCAAGAAAGACTGATTCATAAAAATCTTGCGACAGCGCCGCGCAGCGATGCCCCCGCATCGCTGCGCGGTTTTGCGTTGATTGCAGCCCAATTTTCAAAGCAGCCCCATGGCAACCAAGCGCGATTTTTACGAAGTCCTCGGCGTCCCCCGGAACGCCTCCGAGGACGAAATCAAAAAGGCCTACCGCAAGCTGGCCATGAAATACCACCCGGACCGCAACCCGGGCGACAAAACCGCCGAGGAAAAATTTAAAGAAGTCAAAGAGTCCTACGAGATTCTCTCGGACCCGCAAAAACGCGCGGCCTACGACCAGCACGGCCACGCCGGCGTAGACCCCAACATGCGTGGTGGTTTCGGCCCAGGGGCGGAAGGGTTCGGCGGCTTTGCCGAAGCCTTCGGCGACATCTTCGGCGATCTGTTTGGCGGGGGAGCGCGGGCGGGCGGCGGCGGGCGGCAGCGCTATCGCGGCGCGGACCTGAGCTATGCGATGGAAATCACGCTCGAAGAAGCAGCCAACGGCAAAGACGCGCAGATCCGCATTCCGGGCTGGGAAGATTGCGGCACTTGCCACGGCAGCGGCGCCAAGCCCGGCACCCAAGCCACCACCTGTCCGGCCTGCCACGGGGCGGGTGTGGTGCAAATGAGCCAAGGTTTTTTCCGCGTTCAGCAAACCTGCCCGCACTGCCGCGGCGCGGGCAAAATCATCCCTGAACCCTGCCCCGCCTGTCGCGGCGTGGGCAAGATCAAGATACAGAAAGACCTCGAAATCAAAGTCCCCGCCGGTATCGATCAGGGTATGCGCATCCGCTCGACCGGCAACGGCGAACCGGGTACCAACGGCGGGCCGCCGGGTGACCTTTACATCGAAATCCGCGTCAAGAAACACGCCATTTTCGAGCGCGATGGCGACGACTTGCACTGCGTCGCCCCTATCAGCTTCGCCCGCGCCGCGCTGGGCGGCCAAATCGAAGTCCCCACCCTGGGCGGCAAAGCGACCATCGAAATCCCCGAAGGCACCCAAGCGGGCAAACAGTTCCGCCTGCGCGGCAAGGGCATCAAGGGCGTGCGTTCGAGTTACCCCGGCGACCTGTATTGCCACATCGCCATCGAAACTCCGGTCAAATTAACCGAGCACCAGAAAAAGTTACTCAAAGAATTCGATCTCTCCATTCAAAATGGCGGCGGTAAACACTCGCCGGATACCGAAAGCTGGACCGACAAACTCAAAAACTTTTTTGGTATGGATGGCTGACCCTGATTTCAGTACTTATTTTAATTCCCGCCGGATTCCCAGCCACACCAGGGCGCGGGTGAAAAATTCTGGCGCGACACTGAAAATATAAACTGTAACTCCCGCGTGCGCCACGGCCAGCCACAAAAACAAGGATGGGATGGCGCCATGACACAACCCTAGAAAA
>JAIRRE010000152.1 GCA_031256125.1 Burkholderiaceae bacterium | reverse complement strand
AGCCGCTGGGCAATGGCGCGGCGGGCCAGTTCCAGGACCGCCAGCAGTTCGGCGCGCTTGGCCGTTCCGCCCAGCCCTTTGATGCGCGTCAAGTCATCGGCACTGGCATTGAGCAGCCCTGAAAGACCGCCAAACGCCGCCAGCACGTCGGCGGCCATATGCAGCACGCCGCGTCCCTTGGTTCCGGTGCGCAGCAGCAGCGCCAGCAATTCGCTGTCGCTCCAAGCCGCCGCGCCGCGCGCGAGCAACTTCTCGCGCGGCCGCGCGTGCGGCGGGAGAGCGTGCTGCGGCCTGGGAACGGGGTTTCAGCAGGCCGGGTCGCGCAGTTCCCAGCGTATCCGGTCGATTTCAGCCAGTAGTTCGGGGGCCAGCGTAGCGCCCCAGGCGTCGAGGTTTTCGTCGAGTTGAGCGCGCGAGGTAACGCCGATGATGGTGCTGGCAACCTGCCACTTGGTGTAGCAAAAGGCCAGCGCCATGCGCGCCGGCGTCATGCCGTGTTGACGCGCCAGCGCGTTGTAGCGCCGCGCCGCGGCCAGCGCCTCCGCGCGGCCCCAGCGTTGTTTGCGCACCGATTCATAGCGGGCGATGCGCGCCTCCGCGGGCGCGTCCGGTCCAGTAGTGCCGGTGGCATCGTATTTGCCGGTGAGCAGGCCAAAACCGAGCGGCGAATAGGCCAGCAGTGACACGCCCAGCCGGTGCAGGGTTTCGTCCAGACCGTTTTCCAGCGCGCGGCTGACCAGGCAATAGACGTTCTGCACCGTGGCCACGCGCGGCAGGCCGTGCTGTTCGGCCAGGCGCACAAATTCGTGCACGCCGTAGGGCGTTTCGTTGGATAAGCCGATCTCGCGCACCTTGCCCGCCTTGACCAGCCGCTGCAAGGCCTCGAGCTGCTCGTGGATGGGCGTGGCGGATTTTTCCAGTTTGGGGTCGTAATAGAGCGCGCCGAAAGCAGGCACATGGCGCTCGGGCCAGTGAATCTGGTAGAGGTCGATCACGTCTGTGCGCAGGCGCTTCAAGCTGCCTTCGCATGAAGCCACAATGTCCGCCGCCGTCATGCCCGCGCCTTGGCGCACCCACGGCATACCGCGCGAAGGCCCGGCCACTTTGGAGGCCAGCACCACGCGCTGGCGCATCCCGGGGCGCTGGCTGAACCAGTGGCCAAGGATGGTTTCGGTCGCGCCGTAAGTTTCCTGACGCGCCGGCACCGCATACATCTCGGCGGTGTCGATGAAATTGACGCCGCGCTCGATGGCGCGATCCAGAATGGCGTGCGCTTCAGTCTGGCCGACCTGTTCGCCAAACGTCATCGTCCCCAAACAAATGGGCGTAACCGTCAGACTGCCGCGGCCCAGCCGCACGTTGGGAGTGAATGCTGTGGACATGGCCGGGCATTCTAGGATTTTGAGCCGCCAATTGCAGGGCAGTGGCCGGTATGGGCTGCGCTGGGCGCAAACGCAATAATGCGCGCGTTGCGCCTCTGGTCCCGCCCGCATCACCGGGAGTGGAAATGGCAGGCGCGGCAACAACACAACACAGGAGGCCCGCCCGCATGTCCGCTACCCATAGCGCCGATCCGATCCATTCCGCCGCGCCCAGCCGCATGAGCAGCGCGCGCGTAGTGTTGGCCAGTTTCATCGGTACCGCCATCGAATTTTTCGATTTCTACGTCTATGGCACCGCCACCGCGCTGGTCATCGGGCCGGTGTTTTTCCCCAACAGTTCGACCACGGCGCAGGCGCTGTCGGCGTTCGTCACCTTTGGCATCGCGTTTATCGCGCGGCCTATCGGTTCGTTTCTATTCGGCCACTTCGGCGACCGCATCGGTCGCAAATCGACGTTAATTGCCTCACTGCTGGTCATGGGGCTTTCGACCGTGCTGATCGGCTTGGTACCCGGCTACGCCGTCATCGGCGCCGCCGCGCCGATTCTGCTGTGCCTGCTGCGCTTTGGGCAAGGCATCGGGCTGGGCGGCGAATGGGGTGGCGCGGCGTTGCTGGCAACCGAATACGCGCCGCACGGCAAGCGCGGCTGGTTTGGCATGTTCCCGCAACTGGGGCCGTCGGTCGGCTTCTTGGCCTCCAACGCCTTATTCTTCGGTTTGGCCCTGGCGCTCACCGACACGCAATTCCGCGCCTGGGGCTGGCGGGTGCCGTTCCTGGTCAGCGCGATCCTGGTGGTGTTGGGCCTGTATGTGCGGCTCAAGATCGCCGAAACACCGGCCTTCAAGGCCGCCCTGGAGCGCAACGCGCGCGTGCGCGTGCCGTTGGCGGCGCTGATCGCGCGCCACTGGTGGCCGACCTTGCTGGGTTCGCTGGCGATGGTGGTCTGTTACACGCTGTTTTACATGTCAACGGTGTTTTCGCTGTCCTACGGCGTGGCGACGCTGCACATTCCGCGCCCGATTTTTCTGGGCCTCTTGTGCATCGCGGTCGTATTCATGGGCCTGGCCACGCCCCTGTCGGCCTGGGCCAGCGACCGGCTGGGCCGCAAGCCCGTGCTGATCGCGGGGACTATTGCCGCCATCGCCTCCGGTTTCACGATGGCGCCGCTGCTGGGTAGCGGGTCGATACCGCTGATCGCCCTGTTTTTGTCGATTGAACTGTTCTTGATGGGCGTGACCTTCGCGCCGATGGGCGCGCTGCTACCCGAACTCTTTCCCACCCACGTGCGCTACACCGGCGCGGGCGCCGCTTACAACATTGGCGGCATTTTGGGCGCATCCATTGCGCCGTCCATCGCGCAAGTACTCGCCGTGCGCGGCGGTCTGACCTGGGTCGGCGGCTACATCTCAATTGCCGCCGCCATCAGCCTGCTGGGCGTACTGTGTATGCGGGAAACGCGGCATGGGCGGTTGGATTGAGGTCGCCTCACAACCGCATCGAAGCAAAAACCCGCCTGCTAAACTTCACTGTACCGATCACAACACTAATGCGTAAAGAGGAGTTATCACCATGAAAGCAAAACACTTCGCGCCCTTTGCTGTTGCCGCCGCGCTTATCGTTGCTGCGGGCCAGGCTTCGGCAGTAGGCTGCCTGTCGGGCGCAGTGGCTGGCGGCGTAGCGGGCCACGTTGCGGGTCACCACGCGGTTGCCGGTGCGGTCACAGGTTGCGTAGTCGGTCACGAAATCGCCAAGCACAACAAACAAAAGAAGCTTGCGGCGCAGAGAGCCGCACGGGCGCAGCAGGAACAGCAGGCGCAGCAGCAGATGGTGCAGCCGCAGGGCACGATACAAACGCAAGGCGCGGTACCGGCGCAGTAATGGCGCAAACGCCGCGCCAGTTAACTCTTTGAAACAACGCCGCGCAGGTCATCACCCGCGAAAGCCACACGTCGCACCAACCGAAAAAGCCGAATCCACATCGGCGTGGTAGCGTGCCAAACGCGCGTGTAAGTCATTGACGCCCGTAACGGGGCGCGAATGGGTCAAGCCGCGGGCACCAATGGTGGCCGCACAGTTGCGCGGAAAAATCGCGCCACATGGCTCCCGATCCGAGTCCTTCGTGCAGGAAGATCATCAACGGAGCACCGGCATCGCGGCGGTTCGCGCAGCCCCAGACGTATTCGATGTCGATCTCGCGCCCACCAGCCAACCCGGCGACATCCCGAACCTTTACAACGCGGCAAACCGCCCAAAGCCGGGATGCGGCGACCGCGAGGGACTTGCATTCAGCGTTGCCTCAAAACCAGATGGCGTATATGCGACAGCGCGATAGCGCGAATCGCTCCCAACCTTGCCTTCGCCGGAGTGCTTTGCCTACAATCGGCCCAACTTAACAACACAGGGTGTGTGCATTGGACAGCGACAGTAGTCGATCTTCGATCTGTCTTTCTGCCTGAGCGGCAGGACGTCTGCGCCCTTTTCCCATTGGCCGCCGTCCCGCCAGCGCAGGCGGGGTTGGCGTGCGTCTGGCGGCCTCATTGTTGGTGTCGCCCTTTTGTTTTGTGCGTCTTGGCTTTTTTCTGTCCGGTCATGCCTGAAGTGAGGCGGGGAAACCGATGGCGTCTATTCTTCAACTCAACCGCATTGCCAACTCATCGGCGTGGCGGGTGTTGCCCAACCGCTGGGATTTCGTCGCGTTTCCGCTGATTGTCGGTTTGCTGGCGATGCTGACGGCGGGGTTCCACCAAACGATGGCGCCGATTTCGGCCTTGCAGAACGAGGCGATTTCGCTCAACCCGTGGCATCTGCCCGAATACGCGCTGCGCACCACACTGCGGATGCTGGCGGCGATGGCGGCATCACTGGCGTTCACGCTGGGCTATGGCACGCTGGCGGCCAAGAGCCGGCGTGCGGGCATGATATTGGTGCCGGTGCTGGACATTCTGCAATCGGTACCGGTGCTGGGGTTCATTTCGTTCACGGTGACGTTTTTTCTGGCGCTGTTTCCGCGCCAGGTGCTGGGGCCGGAACTGGCGGCGATTTTTGCCATTTTCACCAGCCAGGCGTGGAACATGACGTTCAGCTTTTACCAGTCGCTGCGCACTGTGCCGCGCGATCTGGACGAAGTCTCGCGCGGTTTTCACCTGACCGGCTGGCAGCGCTTCTGGAAGCTGGAAGTGCCGTTTTCAATGCCGGGGCTGATCTGGAACATGATGATGTCAATGTCCGGCGGCTGGTTTTTCGTGGTCGCGTCGGAAGCCATCACAGTGGGCGACCACACCATCACGCTGCCGGGCGTCGGCGCGTATCTGGCGCAGGCCATCGCGGAAAAAAACCTCGGCGCCATCGGCTGGGTGATTCTGGCGATGATCGTGGTGATTCTGGCTTACGACCAGTTGCTGTTCCGCCCGCTGGTGGCGTGGGCCGACAAGTTCCGCATGGAAAACACCAGCTCCGGTGAGGCTCCGCAATCGTGGCTGCTGGACCTGATTCGCCGTACCCGGCTGATCCACCGGCTGCTCAAGCCGCTGGGCTGGCTGCTGGCGCAAGTGGCGCGCGTACCGCTGCGGCTGCCCTTGCCACGGTTGATCGGCAATAAGACCGGAACGCGGCGTCATATCTCCTCGCGCACCGGGGATGCGGTGCTGGGCGCGTTGGTGATCGCGCTCATGCTTTACGTGGTGTGGCGCGTCCTGGGCTACATGCGCACCGAAGTCACCCTCCATGAAGTCGGCCGCGTGTTCGTGCTGGGCTTGACGACGCTATTGCGCGTGGCAGTGCTGATCGCCATCGCCTCGGTGATCTGGGTGCCGCTGGGCGTGTTGATCGGCCTGCGCCCGGCGCTGGCCCAAAAAATTCAGCCGCTGGCGCAATTCCTGGCGGCGTTTCCGGCCAACCTGATGTTCCCGGTGTTCGTCATGGTCATCGTGCGTTTCGGCCTGAACGCCGACATCTGGCTCTCGCCCCTGATCGTGCTGGGCACACAGTGGTACATCCTGTTCAACGTCATCGCCGGCGCCAGCGCCTACCCCAACGATTACCGCGAGGCGGCGACCAATTTTCATATCCGCGGCTGGCAATGGTGGCGGCAGGTGATGCTGCCGGGCATCTTCCCGTATTACGTGACCGGGGCGATCACGGCATCCGGCGGCGCGTGGAACGCCAGCATCGTTTCCGAGTTCGTGCAATGGGGCGACACCAAAATCGCCGCGCACGGGCTGGGTGCCTACATCGCGCAAACCACCGCCGCAGGCGACTATCCCAAGATCATTCTGGGCATCGCCGTGATGTCGCTATTCGTCACCCTGTTCAACCGCCTGCTCTGGCGGCCTTTGTATGCCTACGCCGAAGGGCGGCTGCGTGCCGATTGAGCGTGGCGTCGCCTTAATCAAAAACGAAAGAGTGCCATGACTGATTTTCAAGCCGCTTCATCCTCGCCGCTGTCCGCACCGCCGTTGATGACGCGCCCGCCACAGCCCGCCGGTGCGGGCCAGGAAGTGTTGGCGCTCAATCACGTCAAGCGCGGCTTCGACAAGGAGCACCCCGAAAAACTGGTGCTCGACGACGTGAACATGGCCTTGCGCGCAGGCGAAATCGTCGGCTTGCTGGGGCGTTCCGGTTCGGGTAAATCGACACTGCTGCGCATCATCGCGGGGCTGATTCCCGCCTCATCGGGCGAGGTCACGTACCAGGGTCAGCCGGTCGATGGGCCGGCCGAGGGGGTGGCGATGGCGTTCCAGACCTTCGCGCTGTTCCCGTGGCTGACGGTGTTGCAAAACGTCGAGGCCGGGCTGGAAGCGCTGGGCGTGGATACCCATGCACGGCGCGCACGCGCATTGGCGGCGATCGACCTGATCGGGCTGGACGGCTTCGAGAACGCCTATCCGCGTGAAATGTCCGGCGGCATGCGCCAGCGCGTGGGCTTCGCGCGCGCACTGGTGGTCGAGCCGACCCTGCTGCTGATGGACGAACCGTTTTCCGCGCTGGATGTGCTCACCGCCGAAACGCTGCGCACCGACCTGCTGGACCTGTGGACCGAGGGCAAGCTGCCGATTAAATCGGTGCTGATCGTCACCCACAACATCGAGGAAGCGGTGTTCATGTGCGACCGCATTCTGGTGCTCTCGTCCAACCCCGGCAAGATCGTCGCCGAAATTGCCGTGCCT
>JAIRRE010000290.1 GCA_031256125.1 Burkholderiaceae bacterium | reverse complement strand
GTACGAATAACCGCAGGCACGCCATAGCGAGCCATCGTTAAAAACAGACATCCCAACACCGTCAAAGTATATTTGCGCGGCAAGTGCTTTAAACACAATACCCGGCGCGAACCGTGGTCGATGATGCCCAGCATGGTGTAAAGCACACTTTCGGCATTGGTGTAAAAGCACAAATCCAGCGCCCAGGTGTGGTTGACTGCGAAGGTAATCGGCACTCTGCGACGCATGGCGCGGCGCGTATCGGCAATCTCCAGCGCATGTGCCCGTAATACCTCGGCCACCCAGGATTTACCAATGGTGATCCGGCTCCCAAAACGGCGATTGAAGTGGGCTGCGATCTGGCGGCAACTCAAGTCATGCACAGCCAAGCCGATAACCATGCGCCTGACCCATTGAGGCTTGCGGCGTGAACGGGCGATGACCGGCGCGTGAACAAACGCTTTGGAGCGCCGCCTAAAAACCTGAACATGCGCCCGTTGCCAACGCCAATGGAACCATAGCCACGCCAGCACGCAAGCGGCCAGCAATATCCCCAGAAATATCGACGCCCGCAACACCATACATCGCCTCCCGGACAGCTTGTCTTGCGCTGTTATGCTGTGGTTTCAAATTTTTTTTGTTATATGTCATGATGACAAATAAAGCGGATAATTTAATCAATACGCCGTCCCGATATTTTTACTCTGTTATTGACTGACCCGGCGCGGGGATTGGGCGGCGTAACTGCGCCAAGGCAGCCATGAAGCATTCCAAACCAACAGCCCGTATGAGCGACAACAGCCCACACCCGATGCGGATACTCGAAATTGAGGTTGACGCGCCTCTGATGGCGCGCCTGAAACGAGGCGGTTATATTGAGCTGGAATACTATCGGCAAATTTCCGGGGAACCGGGAGCGGAAACGGTAACGATGTGCTTGAAGTTTTCCCCGGAAGCGACCAAAACGCTTGTGCATTTCGCCAAAGTCATGTTCGATAAAGGCTTGGTAGTCTTGGCAGAACCCGCGAGCAAAGCTTTCACGCATTAGCTAGCGGCAAGCCGTGCGCGTTTGCAGGGGGAACAGGCTGTCGGCCCACCCCCATTCAGCCCGCATCAAGCCGCCAACGCTTCCTGCGCCAATTCAGCTTCCTCGGCATTGGCATATTCGGAGACTTCCTCCAACAGGTCTTCCTGCGCCGCCCCTTGCACCACCTCCTGCGGTTCTTCGTCTTTGAAGATCGCCGGCATCCAGCCTGTTCCCCCCACCAGCCGTTCGGCTTCACTGGCAATCCCGGCCTTGTCGAGCTTGGCCAGCCGGTTCACATGCTCCGGTGCAAACTCGCCCACGGCTTGCAGGATCACGGCCTTGGATACATGCTGGAAATAGCTTTCACGGGTCGGCCTCCACCATGCCGCCATATCCAGCCCCACCGCCTGCGCCAGTTCCGCGCCCGGCTGCTGCGTTTTGGCCCGGAGCGTCACCACGTCCACCGTCGCGGCCACGCACACGGCCAGAATCTTCACCAACTCGTCCTGCTCCATCGCCAGCAGGGCGGTGAACAGTTCGGCGTCATCCTGCGGCAGCTTGGCGCCCCATGCCTGTTGCAATTCACGCAGCGCCACAGCCGCGGGCGAATCCGGCCAATCCGGGGCCAACGTGGCCAGCCGGTCTTGCACCGTCAGCGCCACATCCAGCGGCAGGTAGCGGCCGTAACAGTTCTCTTGCAAGATGCGCTGGGCCATGCCATGCACCAGAGCGGCCAGCGCCACATGGGGATGGCGGGCCAGTTCGATTTGCAGGGCGGCGGTGCGGTGCGCGCTCAGGCGCTGCGCCAGCTTGTCGGACATCGTGGCCGGCTTTTCAATACCGCCTTGCGCGTCATTGGCCGCTTCGCCCACTTCGCCCTCACTGCTCAAACCCTGCCGCACCCGCTCCAGCGTGCGCAGCGCCTTGGCTTCGGCTTCGCGCAGCAGCCCGCGATGAATCACAGCCTCCCCGCTGCGGTCAATCGTCACCACAGCCCCGGCGGCGGCCTTCACCGTCGGGCTGTATTCACGCAACCCGTTTTCGAGCGCCTGCAACTCCTCGCCCAGGCGTTCGCCTTCTTTGGCCAAGGCCGTGGCCTTTTCTTCGTTGCCGTCCTCAAGGGCAGCATCCACCGCCTCGCCCAGTTTGCGCATCTTGGCTTGCAACTTCTCGATACGGGCGGCTTCCTGCTTGTTCGGAGCGCGGCTTTCCTGCATCGCGCGCTGAAAGGTTTGCAAGTCGGCATAGGTGATGGAAGGCGCGGCATCCACCCAGGCCCAGCCCTCGGCCCTCACTTCGGCGGCAAGGCCAGACAGTTTCTCCTGCGCCAGCCGCTCCAGCAACGCGGCATCGAGCAGATATACCCCCGCATCGCCCTCGGCAAACAAGTCGCGCCGGATGCCCCCGCCCTCAGCCTGATAGGCATCCAGCCCCACAAACCGCGCCAACGGGCTGCGGCAGGCGTCGATCTCCCGCCCGGTCAGCCGCTCGCGCAACGCAACCGGGCTACGCTGCCAAGCTGGTGCATCGTAGAAGGCCGCTTCCTGCGCCGTATGGTCGTCGGTAATGGCCAGAGCCATCAATTGATCCAGCGAAACCGCATTGGCGCGGTAATCTTCCAGCAGGCGTGGCGAGACATTGGCCAACTTCAGGCGGCGTTGCACCACCAGGGGCGTCACCCCAAAATCTGCGGCAATGTCCTCGATTCCACGGCCTTCGGCCACCAGGGCGGCAAAGGCTTCGAGTTGATCCGCCGGGTGCATAGCCTCGCGCTGCACGTTCTCGGTGAGGCTGGCGGTACGGGCGGTGCCATCGGCTACCAACAGACAAGGCACTTCCCGATCCTTTGGGATGCAGCGCTTTTTGGCCAGCAGCTTCAAGGCGGCCAGCCGGCGCTTGCCGGCCACCACGTCGTAATGCGCGCCGGCGGCGATCACGATCAGGTTTTGCAGCAAGCCCACCCGCAGGATGGATGCGGCCAGTTCAGGCACCGACATGGACGGGTCTTGGCGCACGTTGCGCTTGGACGGGTGCGGCAGCAAATCCGTCAGGGGAACCAGAATCAGGTTCTTGGTTGGATCGGCAGTTTCCAGCGTGGCAACTGTGCTCAGGGCCAGGGTTTCGGTTTCAGTCATGGCATTCATTTGATAACTCCATAGAAGAAAGAAGTCGCAGCAACGAGAAAGCGGCAAGGGACGCTGCCTTTCCCCTGCCACGGGGAAACTCAGGCTTTCAACTGCCGCAGGCCATCGGCCAGCAGCCAAAGGGCGCGGTTCAGGCGGATGTCCTGGTCGATGCCCTGTACGGGCCGGGTGTGCTGGCGGCGTCCGCTGGCGCTGCGGCCCAGCAACCCACCCTTGGTCAGGTTCTCCTGGGCACGGTTGAACACGCTCCACAGGTCGGGACTGCGGTCCTCGAACCGGCGCGGCATCAGGATTTGCGATTCCGTGATCGGCGCGGGCTTGTCCGCCGTGTCGTACCGCAAAGCCAGCGCGGAGCGGGCAAACACGGTGGCCTCGCCTTCGTCCAGGGTGATGGCGCGCATGGCTTCGCGCGACTGCTGCACGCGCTCAAAGCCATCCAGGACTTCATAAGCGCCCTCGATCACATCCCCGGACACGTCGCCCTTGTGCGGCACGCGCACGTCGGCCACCAGATCGCCGCAGACCAGGCCGTTGTGGCACGCGAAACGGAACATGCCGGCCAGCATCTGGTAGCTGCTGGTGCCGTCGTGCGCGTTCAGCAGGATGATTTCCTGAGCCTCTGCCGCATTGATCTGGCTGGCATGGCGCAGCCGCAGCATGTGCTTTGTGAAATCACGCCGGTCTTCACAGCGCACGCGGGTTTGCGCCACCATGAAGGGCTGGAATCCCTCTTGACACAGTTCCGTCAAGACGGCAGCCGTCGGGATGTAGCTATACCGCTCGGAGCGGCTCTCGTGCGGGGTCTCGGCAAAGATGGACGGTGCGACCCGGCGAATCTGATCGTCCGAGAGCGGATGATCGCTGCGCAGCACCGGGCT
>JAIRRE010000232.1 GCA_031256125.1 Burkholderiaceae bacterium | reverse complement strand
AGCAGCAAGAGCGGGGACATGCGGTATTCCCAGGCCGGGCCGTCAGCCCTGCGCGCCCGGCTTCATCGACCCGGTGTCGATGTAGCGCTGGTGCCAAGACAGGGCTTCGTTAAGCAGCGACGGGGATTGCTGCCCGTAGGAATGCTTGCGGGCGCGCTCGTAATAGTCTTTGAGCATGGGCCGGTAGTCCGGGTGCGCACAGTTGTCGATGATGACTGTCGCGCGCTGCTTGGGCGAGAGGCCGCGCAGGTCGGCCAGGCCCTGTTCGGTAACGATAACCTGCACGTCTTGCGTGATGTGATCGACGTGGCTGGCCTGGGGCACAATGGACGAGATGGCTCCGCCCTTGGCTGTGGAGGGCGTCAGGAAAATCGAGACATAAGCGTTGCGCGCAAAGTCGCCCGAACCGCCGATACCGTTCTGGATGCGCGAACCCATGACGTGAGTGGAGTTGACGTTGCCGTAGATGTCGGCCTCGATCAGCCCGTTCATGGCGATGCAGCCCAGCCGCCGGATCAATTCGGGATGGTTGCTGATTTCCTGTGGCCGCAAGATCAGCTTGCCGTGGTAGCGCGCGGCATTGGCGTTGAAGGCCAGCGCCGCTTCCGGGCTGAGCGAAAAGCCCGTCGCCGAGGCCATGCGCAGCTTGCCGGCGGCCAGCAGGTCAATCATCCCGTCCTGGATCACCGCGGTATAGGCGGTCATGTCCTCGAAGTGGCTGTCCAGCAGGCCGCTAAGCACGGCGTTGGTGATGTTGCCCACGCCCGATTGCAAGGGCAGCAGATTGGGTGGTAGCCGGCCTTTGGAGACTTCGTGCCGCAGGAATTGAAGCAGATGCCCGGCAATGGTGCGTGACACCGCGTCGGGCGCCGCAAAGGGCAGATTGCGGTCGGGCGTATCGGTTTGCACGATGGCGACGATCTTGTCCGGGTCGCAGCGCAGATAAGGCTCGCCGATGCGATCATCCGGGCGCACCAGGGGGATCGGGATACGGTGCGGCGGCAGGGCCGTGCCGTAGTAGATGTCGTGCATGCCGTCGAAATCGGCGCTTTGCCAAGCGTTGACTTCGAGGATGACCTGTTTGGCCCGATCCAGCCAGGTCTTGTTGTTGCCCACCGAGGACGACGGAATCAGCGCGCCATCGGCGGTAATACCCGAAACCTCAATCAGGGCCGTATCCAGCGGGCCGAGAAAGCCTTGCCAGGCCATCGGCGCGACCTGGCTCAAGTGCATGTCGAAATACTCCATCTCGCCGCGGTTGATTTTTTCGCGGGCGATCGGGTCGGAGTTATAGGGCAGGCGAAATTCGATGCCGTCGGCCTTGGCCAGGGCGCCGTCCAGTTCGGGGCCGGTGGAAGCGCCGCTCCAGATGCGCACCCGGAACGGTTCGCCCGCAGCGTGCCGCTGCTCGATCCGGGCCGCCAGGGCCTGCGGTACCGTTTTCGGGTAACCCGAGCCGGTAAAACCGCTCATTCCTATGGTGCTGCCAGAGGTAATTAACGAGGCGGCCTGTTCGGCGCTCGTTACCTTGGACAGCAATTTCTGACACTTGATTCGTCCTTCAGAGTTCATAAGTTCACTACCTGTCGCAGTTAAGAATTTGGGTTAAGGCAACGCTGAACAAGCCTTTGGCGGTTGTCACATCCTGATTTTGGGTGATTCTCGCGTCATTGCAAATGCTCCTCGCAATACCCTCGGGTATCACTGCGCTTTGCGACTCGCATTCATCCCAAATCCAGGCGTACCAACTCGCACAGCCTTACTCAGCATGGCCTTAATTGTCGATCCCGTGTCGTCTGGGTACGCGATTCGGTTTGCTATTCTGGGGACTTATTTGCAGGATTCGCATCCGTGCGCGCACCACACACTTCACCGCGCCAATTGTCCAGCAATTTGACCGGCCACGGCGCGGGCACGCGCATCCAGGGCCAAAAGCGCGGGCAGATCGTCCGGCCTATCGGACAGGACGCGCGCTAACGTCTCGCGGTTCACCCGGTCGATTTGGTCGAAGCGGATGCTTTTTCCGAGGAACGCCGCGACCGCCATTTCGTTGGCGGCGTTGAGTACCGCGCAAGTGCCCGGCGGCGCAGCCAATACTTCCCACGCCAGGCGCAGACCCGGAAAACGCTCTGCATGTCCGGCGGCATCAAGCGATTCAAACGTCAGCACGCCCAGCGCGCGAAAGTCCAGCGGCGCGGCGCCGGAGGCCAAGCGATCGGGCCATGCCAGCCCGTAAGCGATGGGAACGCGCATGTCGGGCGTACCCAGTTGCGCCACCACCGAGGTGTCGCGGTACTGCACCATCGAATGCACCACGCTTTGCGGGTGGATCACCACCTCCAGCTTGTCCGGCGGCATGCCGAACAAATAGCGCGCCTCGATCACTTCCAGCGCCTTATTCATCATGGTGGCCGAATCGACCGAAATTTTGCGCCCCATCACCCAGTTGGGATGCGCGCACGCCTGATCGGGCGTCACCTCGCGCAGCGTGGCCGGATCGCGCGTACGGAACGGTCCACCCGATGCGGTGAGGATAATTTTTTCAACCCGCGCCGGCCATGTGGCCGGGTCTTCGGGCAGCGACTGAAAGATCGCCGAGTGTTCGCTGTCGATAGGCAGCAGGGTCGCGCCGCCTGCACGCACCGCGCGCAAAAACACATCGCCGCCGACCACCAGCGCCTCCTTGTTGGCCAGCAGCAGGCGCTTGCCCGCGTGCGCCGCCGCCAGGCATGGCGCCAGCCCCGCCGCGCCGACGATGGCTGCCATCACGGCGTCCACGTCCGGCGCGCTAGCTACTGTTTCGATAGCGTTTGGGCCGCTTTCGACGCGCGTGGGCAAATTCTCTTGCGCAACCCGGCGGGCCAGTTCGCGGGCGTGCGGCTCGCTGGCCAGCACGGCCACGCGGGGTTTGAAGCGCGCGCATTGCGCCAGCATTTTGTCCACCTGTGTCGCGGCAGCCAGCGCCACCACTTCGAAGCGATCCGGGTGGCGCGCCGCCACGTCCAGCGTGTTGACGCCGATAGAACCGGTAGAACCGAGTACCGCCAGGCGCATACGGCGGGAAGGGGGAAGATGATCGTTGGCCGATGTGCTCACGGCGTTACGCCTCCGACGCGGTGCAGCGCCGGAATGGTCAGCGCCAGCGCCAACGGCAGCGTGGGCAGCAGCGCGTCGATGCGGTCGAGTACGCCGCCGTGTCCCGGCAGCAATTGGCTCGAATCCTTGACCCCGGCGGCGCGTTTGACCAGCGATTCGGTCAGGTCGCCCACGATGCTCATGGCCGTCAGTATCGCCAGTGCCCCAATGAACCAGAGCGGGCCGCGTTGCCACAGGATGGTGTACAGGTTGGGCGGCAACTGATAGGCATGGTCAACCCAAACCCAGATCGCACCCATCAGCAGTACGCCGATGAAGCCGCCCACCGCGCCTTCCCAGCTTTTACCGGGACTGATGGCGGGCGCGAGTTTGCGTCCGCCGGTGAACTTGCCGCCCAGCGCCCGGCCGCAGAAATAGGCGACGACGTCCGCTGCCCACACCAGCGCCAGCACCGAAAGCAGAAAAACCACGCCTCTCCGTCCGAACAACATCAGCGAGCTTGTAAATACCAGCCATACCGTCATCAGCATTGCCATGCCGATGCACCAGCGCAGCCACCGGGGTAGCGCTGTCCAGCACGCCACACCACGCTGCAACAGCCATACGCCGCCAACGATCCAAAGCATGCTTGCCAGATATATCAGCTCGATCTCGCCAACCAGCCAGTAAATGATCTGTGTCATCAGGCACAACACCACACACAGCACGCCCGACGCCCAGGCACGCCAACCCGGCCAGCCGGTCAGCCGCGACCATTCCCAAGCCGCCGCGCTAAGCAGTAGCAGTGTGAGTCCCAGGAACAGCACAACCGCCAACGGCCCCGGGAAAATCGGCCAAATCATCGGTGCCCACACCAGCCCGAAAACCGCCAGCAGCACTAG
>JAIRRE010000130.1 GCA_031256125.1 Burkholderiaceae bacterium | reverse complement strand
CATCGCTCCATTCGCTGTTGTAGCGCAGCTCGGTTTGGTACGGGTCCAGCACCTTGTACGCTTGGGCGCGGTAAGTCTCGGCATTGACGCGGATCTGCTCGTGCGTGAGCGGCGGGCGCGTGGCGTTGCGCCCCGACGGGTCGCCGATCAGGCTGGTGAAATCGCCGATCAAAAAAATCACCGTGTGCCCCAAATCCTGCAACTGGCGCAGTTTGTTGAGCACTACCGTATGGCCTAGGTGGATGTCCGGCGCCGTGGGGTCCAGCCCCAGTTTGATGCGCAAGGGCTGGCCGGTCGCCGCCGCGTGGGCCAGCTTGGCCTGCCATTCGGCTTGCGGCAGCAGTTCGTCGCAGCCGCGCAGCGAGACGGCCAGCGCTTCGCGCACGGCATCGGTGACGGGATAGGCGGGAGCAGGGGAAATCGACGTGGCAGTATCAGACATGGGTACGGTAACAACGCGCGGAATGCCTTGGGCACCCGCTATACACTTCCTGTAATCATAGGTGCGCCGGGACGAAAAAAAAGCGTTCCCTGCGGAACGCCTTCTTTATTTTTTGAGGTGATTTATTCGTCGGCGGGCGAAAACGACGATCCGCAGCCGCAGGTTGTGACCGCGTTGGGGTTGCGGATCACGAATTGCGCACCCTGCAGGTCTTCTTTGTAGTCGATGGTCGCGCCCACCAGATACTGGTAGCTCATCGGGTCAATCAGCAGCGATACCCCGTTCTTGGTCATCGTCGTGTCGTCTTCGTTGGCGACCTCGTCGAAGGTAAAGCCATACTGGAATCCCGCGCAGCCGCCGCCTTGAACGAACACACGCAGCTTCAGATCCGGGTTGCCCTCCTCGGCGATCAAATCGGCCACCTTGGTAGCCGCCGCGTCAGTAAAGATGATGGGGTCGGGCGGCGCGGTCTGCCCGGCATGGGCTGCGGCAACAGTATCGGCAACTGCGGTAGTCATGGCGTTCTTGCTCGCGTATTCCTGAGGGATGAAGTCAATAGTTTAGCAAACTGCTCGGAATTACACGGGTGCTGTTTCCGCTCGGCTCGATCAACGATAGCGCGCCCCGGACGTGCTCAGTCGCTTTTAACCGGTTCCGGCTAGGATGATCCATCTTTTTCTCTCCGCCATCTGCCCTCCGCCATGCCCCCGCTTACCGAAAAACTCGCACGCATACGCCGTTTTCTGCGGCAGGTGGCACACCTGTCGCTGCCCTATTTCCGTTCCGAGGAACGTTGGCGCGCACGGGGGCTGTTGGCGGCGATTATTGTGCTCAATCTGGCCGGGGTGTACTTATTGGTGCTGTACAACGACTGGAATCGGGCCTTTTTCGATGCGCTGCAATCCAAAAACGAGGCGTCGTTTTGGCGGTTGATTGGGTGGTTCATGCCGCTGGGAATAGCTTTCGTTATCGTTGGCATGTATACCTATTATTTGACGCAACTGCTGGAAGTGCGTTGGCGCGCATGGATGACGCGCGACCTGAAAAACCGCTGGCTTTCGCGCCAGGCGTTCTACCGCATGGAATTGAGCCGCTATGCGGGCATGGCCGATCAGCCGCTGACCAGTATCGGCTTGCCCCGGCTGGATCAGCGCGTACCCGACAATCCCGACCAGCGTTTGCAGGAGGATATCAATTTGTTCACCGCGCAAACCGTGGGGTTGAGTATGAACCTCTTGAGTACCGTGGTGACGCTGGTGAGTTTCGTCAGCATTTTGTGGAACCTGTCGAGCAGCTTTGTTTGGCACGGTTATTCGATACCCGGCTTTATGGTTTGGGCGGTGGTGCTTTATTGCGTAGCGGGTAGCGTTATCACGCATTACGTCGGGCGGCCGCTGATGGGCCTCAATTTTCAGCAGCAAAGGCGCGAGGCGGATTTCCGCCATCGTTTGGTGCGGGTACGCGAGTACAGCGAGGCCATTGCGCTGGACAAAGGCGAGGCGGTGGAAAGCCAGCAACTGGATGGGCGCTTTGGCGCGGTGCTGGCCAACTATCTGGCACTGATTCGCAAGCGCAAGCAACTGATGGGCTTTACCAATTTGTTCGGGCAAATGGCGGTGGTGTTTCCCTACATTGTCAGCGCACCACGTTATTTTTCCGGCGCAATACCGCTGGGCGAACTGACACAGATCGGCGACGCTTTCGGCAACGTCCAGGGGGCGCTGTCGTGGTTCGTCAATAACTATTCGGATCTGGCCGCCTGGCGCGCCACCACCGAACGTTTAACCAGTTTCGAGTCCGGGTTGCCGCCGCGCACTGTGCCGACTGCTATCGAAACGAGAGCGCACGCACCTGTATCCGACATTACCGCGCAAAATTTGACGCTGCAACTGCCCACCGGCCAAACGCTGCTGCAAGACACCGGATTGCACGCCGTGCCGGGTCAGCATACGCTGATTCAGGGGCCATCGGGGAGCGGCAAATCAACTCTGCTGCGCGCGCTGGCGGGCATCTGGCCGTGGGCTAAAGGCACGGTGCAATTACCACCCGGCACCATGGTGATTCCGCAGCGGCCCTATTTTCCCGACGGCGCGTTGCGCGACGCGCTGGCTTATCCCGAAGACAGCCATCATTACAGTAACGACGATTTACGCTGCGCGCTGACCGACGCGCAACTGCCGCACTTGAGCGCCCGTCTGGACGAGCGCGACAACTGGGCGCAGACGCTTTCCGGCGGCGAGTTGCAGCGCCTGGCCATTGCCCGCGTGTTGCTCAAACGCCCGGCGTGGGTGTTGGCCGACGAGGCCACCAGCGCGCTGGACCCGCCCACCGAACAACGCATGACCGAGCGTCTGCGGCAATTGACCGAAGACGCCGGCGGCGCGCTGATTTCCATCGCCCACCGCCCCGGTCTGGCGGCGCTGCACCGGCAGACCTGGACTTTTGCGCCCGAAACCGTCGCTGCCGATGCCGACTCCGCCAACGTCAGCCCGGCGTGGCGGATCGAAACCGGCGCGACAGCGTCATAAACCCCTTTCGCGCCCAATCAAAACAAAGGGCCGCTTGCGCGGCCCTTTGTCGTTTGTGGCAGGGAGAAGATGATTCCCTGCGGCGGACGATTACATGTCCATTCCGCCCATGCCACCCATACCGCCCATGCCACCGGGCGCGGCGGGGGCTTCGTCCTTGGGCGCTTCGGCAACCATGGCCTCGGTGGTCAGCAGCAGCGCGGCGACGCTGGCGGCGTTTTGCAGCGCGGTGCGGGTGACCTTGGTCGGGTCCAGAATGCCCAGCTCCAGCATGTCGCCGTAGGTATCGTTCTGGGCGTTGAAGCCGAAATTGCCCTTGCCTTCAAGCACCTTGTTGACCACTACGCTGGGTTCGCCGCCGGCGTTGGCGACGATTTCGCGCAGCGGTGCTTCAATGGCTTTGAGCACCAGCTTGATACCGGCTTCCTGATCGGCGTTGTCGCCCTTGATGCCGGCGCCCAGCGCTTGCTTGGCGCGCAGCAGCGCCACGCCGCCGCCGGCGACCACACCTTCTTCCACCGCCGCGCGGGTGGCGTGCAAGGCGTCTTCGACGCGCGCCTTCTTCTCCTTCATCTCGACCTCGGTGGCCGCGCCAACCTTGATGACGGCCACGCCGCCAGCCAGCTTGGCCACGCGCTCTTGCAGCTTCTCGCGGTCATAGTCGCTGGTGGCTTCCTCGATCTGCACGCGGATTTGCTTGACGCGCGCTTCGATGTCGGCGGTCTTGCCAGCGCCGTCGATGATGGTGGTGTTTTCCTTGCCCACTTCGATGGTCTTGGCCTGGCCCAGATCGGACAGTTGCACCTTCTCCAGCGACAGGCCCACTTCCTCGGCAATGACCTTGCCGCCGGTCAGGATGGCGATGTCTTCCAGCATGGCCTTGCGGCGGTCGCCAAAGCCCGGCGCCTTGACCGCCACGACCTTGAGAATGCCGCGGATGGTGTTGACCACCAGCGTCGCCAGCGCTTCGCCTTCCACTTCCTCGGCCACGATCAACAGCGGCTTGCCGGCCTTGGCCACGGCTTCCAGCGTCGGCAGCAGGTCGCGGATGTTGCTGATCTTCTTGTCGAACAGCAGCACGTAGGGGTTGTCCAGAATCGCGGCTTGCTTTTCGGGGTTGTTGATGAAGTAGGGCGAGAGGTAGCCGCGGTCGAACTGCATGCCTTCCACCACGTCCAGCTCGTTATCCAGGCTCTTGCCGTCCTCGACGGTGATGACGCCTTCCTTGCCCACCTTGTCCATCGCGTCGGCGATGATCTTGCCGATCGATTCGTCGCTGTTGGCCGAAATGGAACCGACCTGCGCGATTTCCTTGCTGGTGGTGGTGGCCTTGCTGGCCTTCTTGAGTTGCTCCACCAGCGCCACGACGGCCTTGTCGATGCCGCGCTTCAGGTCCATCGGGTTCAGGCCGGCGGCCACGTACTTGGAGCCTTCGCGCACGATGGCTTGCGCCAGCACAGTGGCGGTGGTGGTGCCATCGCCGGCAGTGTCGCTGGTCTTGGAAGCGACTTCCTTGACCAGTTGCGCGCCCATATTCTGAATCTTGTCCTTGAGCTCGATTTCCTTGGCCACGGACACGCCGTCCTTGGTCACGGTGGGGGCGCCGAACGAGCGCTCCAGCACTACGTTGCGGCCCTTGGGACCGAGCGTGACCTTGACCGCGTTGGCCAGAATGTTCACGCCTTCGACCATGCGGGCGCGGGCGTCAGAACCGAAAACTACGTCTTTAGCTGCCATTTGAAATTTCTCCGGGAATGGGGTTGTTGGGAAAGAAGGTGGCGGTCAGTGATTACTTTTCGACCACCGCGAACAGGTCGTCTTCCTTCATCACCAGCAGTTCGTCGCCATCGACCTTGACGGTCTGGCCGCTGTATTTGCCGAACAGCACGCGGTCGCCGACCTTGACGTTCATGGCGATCAGCGCGCCCTTGTCATCTTTCTTACCGGGACCGACGGCCAGCACTTCACCCTGGTCGGGTTTTTCAGCGGCGTTATCGGGAATGACGATACCCGAGGCCGTCTTGGTTTCATTTTCCAGACGCTTGACGATCACGCGATCGGCGAGAGGACGCAGTTTCATGCGAGTGCTCCTAAATATAAGATCAGTAAGGAATTTTCAGACCACTACAGCACCCGTGCGGGGCACCGTGGCAACCCTGGAAAGCGATGGCTGCGGAACTCGATTAGCACTCGCAGCCAACGAGTGCTAATGATAAGGGCAAGGAGCGCAGCCTTCAAGGCTGGCGGCAAACATTTTTTGCACTTGCCCGCCGGCGGCACAGACAAATCCGATACGGCGGCGTCTGCGCCGGAATAGGTTATGGTGATGGTTGGATGTCCGGCTGCGTAATCGGGCGAGCCTCGGCGTCACTGGGGGCCGGGGGCGACGTAACCGCATCCACCGCAACGTCGCTGTCGTCGCTCGTGACGGTACTGGTCGAGCTATCAATCGCGGCGGTATCGGGAATGAAGTCGATAATCCGCGCCACACGCTGCACGCCATCGACTTGCTGGATGGCTTTGGTGGTTGTTTGCGCTTCCTGGTACGTGAGGCGGCCCATCAAATACACCGTGCCGCGCTCGGTGAGCACTTTGACGCTGGCCGCGGGCACGCCGTTGGCGTGAATCAGGTGCGCGCGAACTTTGCTGGTGATGTAAGCGTCCTGCGAGCGCGAAAGCACGCCGGCGGGGGGCATTACCACCAAGTCGTTGTACACGCCCCGTACGCCCTCCACACCCTGTGCCAGGATTTGCGCGCGCGCGCGGTCGTTCTCGGCCGTCACCTCGCCGGTGAGCAATACCATGCGGTAATAACTGGTGACGGTGACGTGGTGGTTACGGCCATTGAGTTCCTGTTCAATGGCATCACCGGCCTGT
>JAIRRE010000191.1 GCA_031256125.1 Burkholderiaceae bacterium | reverse complement strand
CAGCCGCCACATGCCCCATGTCTTGTTGCCCAAGTGCTTCCACAACCACGGCAACTACATCGTCAGCCTGGGCAACGTGGTGCGCTGGCTGGCGCAGCAAGCTGAAAGTCTGGGCGTGGAAATTTTTCCGGGCTTCCCGGCGGTGGAGGTACTCTATAACGACGATGGCAGCGTCAAGGGTGTAGCCACCGGCAACATGGGTATCGGCAAAGACGGCAACCCGACCGACAACTTTCAGCTCGGCATGGAATTGCACGCCAAATACACGCTGTTTGCCGAGGGTGCGCGCGGGCATCTGGGCAAGCGCATCATCGAGCGCTACCAGCTCGACGCGGACAGCGATCCGCAAAGCTACGCTATCGGCATCAAGGAACTGTGGGAAATCGACTCCAGCCGCCACCGGCCCGGATTGGTGCTGCACTCGGCGGGCTGGCCGCTGGATTCACGCACCTACGGCGGCGCGTTTCTCTATCACGCCGAGGACAACAAAGTCGCCTGCGGCTTCGTCATCGGGCTGAACTACGCCAACCCCTATCTGTCCCCGTTCGAGGAATTCCAGCGTTGGAAAACGCACCCCGCCATCCGCCATTACTTCACCAACGACGCTGGCGAGGTCAACGCCAAGCGCCTGTCGTATGGCGCGCGCGCCATCTGTGCGGGCGGCATTCTGGCCGTGCCTAAAACCGTATTCCCCGGCGGCGCGCTGCTGGGCTGCGAGGCGGGCTACCTCAACGTCAGCCGCATCAAGGGCAGCCACGCCGCCATCAAGACCGGGATGCTAGCCGGCGATGCAGTCTTCGATGCCGTGGCCGCCGGCCGCTCGCACGATGAGTTGTCAGCGTACCCGCAAACCTTCGAGCAAAGCTGGCTGGCTGCCGAACTGCGCAAGGACCGCAACTACAAAACCTGGTTCAAGAAGGGCTTGACGATGGGTACCCTGATGACCGGCATCGAACAAAAGCTGCTCGCAGGCCACATCCCATGGACCATTCACCGCGACGAGCCGGATTGCAACCAGCTTGAAGAGGCATCCCGGCACCAGCCCATCGACTACCCGAAACCCGATGGCAAGCTGACCTTCGATCGCCTCGGCAGCGTGTTCATCAGCAACACCAATCATGAGGAAAACCAGCCGTCGCACCTGACGCTCAAAGATGCCACCGTGCCGGTGCGCATCAACCTGCCCGAATACGCCGGTCCCGAACAGCGCTACTGCCCGGCGGGGGTGTATGAATTCGTACTGGATGAGGCTCAGGGCGGCGATGTCCAGCGCCTGCAAATCAACGCGCAAAACTGCCTGCACTGCAAAACCTGCGACATCAAAGACCCGACGCAGAACATCGTCTGGGTCACGCCCGAAGGCGGCGGCGGGCCGAATTATTCGGGTATGTAATGCCGCAGATCATTGAACCACTTCATGTCTGATCTCAACCATCTTGCCTATACCCCGCTGTACGCGCTGCACCAAGAACTGGGTGCGCGCCTGGTACCTTTTGCCGGTTACGCCATGCCGGTGCAATACCCCGCCGGCCTGATCGCCGAACACCGCCATACGCGCACAGCAGCCGGGTTGTTCGATGTTTCGCACATGGGACAAATCCGCATCGAAGCGCCTACTTTGGCCGATGCCGCGCGGGCGCTGGAAAGCCTGATGCCCGTCGATATGCTGGGCCTGTCGCCGCACCGCCAGCGCTACGGCTTGCTCCTCAACGATGCGGGCGGCATCCTTGACGATCTGATGTTCGTCAACCGGGGCGATCATTTTTTCCTCATCGTCAACGGCGCGTGCAAGGCTGGTGATCTGGCGCACATTCAGGCGCGCATCGGCGCGCGTTGCACCGTGACGCCGCTGCCCGATCAAGCGCTGATCGCGCTGCAAGGCCCGCAAGCCGCCGCACCCCTATCGCGCCTCATATCCGGCGTGGAGCGGCTGGTCTTTATGACCGGCGGCGACTTTACCTGGCAAGGCGTACCGCTTTACATCACACGCAGCGGCTACACGGGCGAAGACGGATTTGAAATTTCACTGCCCGGCCCGCACGCCGAAGCCTTTGCCCGCGCCCTGCTCGCGCAGCCGGAAGTCCAACCCATAGGCTTAGGCGCGCGCAACTCGCTGCGGCTGGAAGCGGGGTTGCCGCTGTATGGCAACGACATCGACGCCACCACCACCCCAGCCGAAGCGTGCTTGACCTGGGCGATCCAGAAAGTGCGGCGGCGCGGTGGCGAACGCGCAGGCGGCTTTCCCGGCGCGGACAAAGTGCTGACGCAACTGGCGGGCGACGAACCGCCCGCGCGTTTGCGCGTCGGTTTAGCGGCGCAGGACAAAACCCCGGTGCGCGAACCCGCCCTTCTCACCGATGCGGCGGGCAACGCCATCGGCCACGTCACCAGCGGTCTGCCCAGCCCGACGCTGGGCCAGCCGATTGCAATGGGCTATGTAACTGCCGCGCACGCCGCCCTTGGTACCGAAATCTTCGCCCAAATCCGAGGCCGCGCCGTGCCGATGCGCGTGACGGCACTGCCATTCGTGCCAGCACACTACTATCGCGGAACGGTCGGCGGTATCCAATCCATTGCTTGAAATTCACCCTCGTCATTGAACCGGGGGGACGGCCCGCACACTTTTGGCGTGGCCGTACTTGATTTTCCGGGGCGGAGATAGCCTTGAAAAGGCGATGAGCAACGCCGTCAAGGCCATTGAGTTAACGGTCAAAACCATGATCGAGGATGGCCAGCCCATCCCCGACGACAAGGGCTGGGTTTGGGCCGTGGTGGACGCGCCGGTCGAGAAGTATTTCGGCCCGGCCGAGAAGATCAACATCACGGTGCCGCAAGCCATCCTCGCGCGCATCGACAGCTATGCCAAGGTACATGGCCTGAGTCGCAGTGGTTTTCTGGTGGATGCTGCGCGGGCGATGATGCAGCGTTAAATTATATTTAATAACTTATAATTAATTTAGTTCATCACTTGGCTCGTCACTTGCTAAAGCTGTTAAATCTTCTACCCCAGCCATATCAGCAAGCATTTTTGCATATTTTTTAATTATTTTTTGCAACCCTAATAACTCAATCCTAAATTCGGAACATTTGGTAGTATTTTTAAACGCTCCTTGTAAACTCAAACGATGCCATTTCGCGGTAAACGGACGGATAACTTGATTCAGAACAATAATAGCAATTCTCGTAAATTGTGTGCATTTTCTTGAATTATTTTTTAAAACTTGTCGTGTGAGAGGAAACAACGAATACATACTGTCAAGTGCTGTCTTTTCATCACCGTGATTTGCATCAAGAGATTGAGTAGCAATTCGTGTAAGAAGCTCTACATACAACTCCCAGGCAGCTTCCCTATCGCTATCCAAAGGTTTCCATTCCATCTCAAGAAATTTAACATTAATTTTCAGAGATGTCATGTCCCATTTCTCTATCCAGTCAGACCATTTCATTCTGTTCGGAGGGATAGTGTCAGGATTACATGTTTTCCAGTACCGTTTTAATAAATCAACAAAAGGAATAATGACAAAAATAACAACAATCAATACCAGCGCAATTACTGCGATCGAACTTATATAAAACGAGAAATTAAATGCTTTATCAATAGCAAGCTCAATTAGCACTGTTGCTGGAGGCAGGGGAGTAGGCATAATTCCAGATGTTACTAGCATGCGCGGTTGTATTTCATTGATTCACGGGGGTTGTCAATCCATTTTCTGTGAGTAGATCGTCTTTGAAAGGCCGCCTCAATCGCATTAAGTAGTGACTGTGATGTCGATGGGTATACCATCCAACGCGCATAGCAATCGTCTTGCTCTTCTGATTGTTTTAAATTAATGCTAAACCTGTTCGGAAACTGTCCACTCGTCTTGGAATAGCTTGGAAGCTTGATTCCTAATAATCCATTAGGAGTGACTGTCTCTCCGCTGCGCAATGAAGACTGGA
>JAIRRE010000168.1 GCA_031256125.1 Burkholderiaceae bacterium | reverse complement strand
AATCCGTTGGGTGCGAGACAAGGTTGCAATTTTGCCAAACGCAGGCTTCGGATTGCTGCTCGCAATTTAGGGCCTTGGACTTTGCCGGCAGGTTCAAATAAAGCGACAAAATCTGATTCAATAAAAGATGTCGGCGGTAGTGATGAAGCTATCGAGTTTTTAGCTAGTTTAACGGGATTCCCTAAATGACAATGAATAACGTATGGACCCGAAAGATTTCGATATTCACCTGTCGCATCAATAAGTATCAGTTTCGATTTGTATTTTAAACATTCCTCAATAATTTTCGCCGTCGTCCAACTTTTCCCTCCCCCTGTTGTTCCCAGGATTGCACAATGGCGACCAAATAAACGCTCTGGCTTTACGGATACTGGGCTTTCGTGTGCGACACCAATTGTTCCAAGCGAAAGTGTAACTAAGGGCTTGTCCGTGTCCATAGGCTCCATGAGCTGCGGCAATAAGGCAATGAATTGATGTGGAGCGGCATAGATTCGATCCCCTATACGCGGATAAGCGTCCACGCCCGCAATAACACACAAGCTATCCATTGCTACACTACCGAGTAATTGAATTTGTCCGAATGCATCAAGATCGACATTTCCAGCAAAATCCTTTATAAGTGACCTGCGCTCTGGCTCACGCAATCGAACCTCGGAAATTCTCCCAAGTAGTAAATTTTGCTGCCCCTCAATCAAAACAAATTCTCCAACTTCGCCACGCCCATAGCGTCCACCCGAAAAATGCGAACCACTGGGCTTTCCAGCTTCACTCAGGTTGACGCCTATTGAACGAGCAGTTATGGATGCAGCAACCCCAAAAAATAATTCTGGCCGTAACACGCCGCGAGAGAAATTGTCGAATATATTCATGTTGGCTTCACCACGCTTTGAATCGTCTTCATTAAAGATTCTGCCGGAGTTAGCGACCTAAGATCTGGAATTAATTTGGCAAACTGAGCAAATTCTGCTGATATAAACCAAATATCCTCTCCTTGACCGCTTAGTTCATTTAGTCGTTTCCAATGTGGCTTTTCTCTGCTTAAATTATTCTTTGCACTCGGATCAACAACGATCAGGCGCAAATGCGGATTTGATGTGACAGCCGCGAGCAACGGTGTGGCCAAATGGTCATCATTGAAACCAAAGCCTGCTACGATGACACACGTATTCGGTTCACGCACGACAGCTAAATATTGCGCTATAGATTCCAAATGCGGCTGAGTAAAGCTCTGCTGATACTTGCCTGATGCTGGGTATATCAAGCAAGCCTTCTCCGGTACTGGGGAAAAGTCTTCATAGATACTACCATCTTTTCCACGAGACCAATTCACCGAGCCATGCAGCTTATATAGCAAAAACACACCTTCCAGATAGCTGGCAGCTTCGTCACCATTGCGTGCACGACGAACGATATCGTACCCATAGAAACGCGGGTCAAACCGACGAGGTACTGTAAAAGAAAATCCATCTAGAGCTATTGCGCCCAATATGCTTGCAGCATACTCAAAGCACAGATCATAATTAGTAGTGAATATTTTAAGTCGCTGGTCGCGCGAACGGCGGCGCGACAAGCGATGGATGAACGTGCGATGAGCATCAAGGCCGCTATCATCTGTCGCATACAGGAAATCAGAGCATTTTGCAAGAATCTTTTTTTTGCTCTCGTTCAGAAAAGTTTTTAAAGTGATGTCATCGTTTAATTGAAGCGATGCTTCCACGCGCGATAACAAAGCTTCGATATCCTTATTGTTAATAATATCATGCCCAATTTTTTCCGCAGCCTCTTTTGCAGCATCCGATGCTGGCTGGCCCACAACTTCATCCCAAAGTATACCCATTGATGGGCCACCAGCGCCTAAAGAACAGCCGGAACCACTCAGCACCACGAGATGTTGCATTTGAAGTGACGTCAGCAGAATATTATGCAGTTCGTCACAATTTTGTTGGTCCATTTTCTGATCTTCTTCATTACCTTGATCCGCAGCTAGGGATTTCCATTCACCTGCGCGAGGGGCTTTGAATGAAAGTGAAGTTGATGTTTTCTTTGTGTTATTCATAATAGTTCCTGTCGAGAGTATATCTATTAGCTAACAGCAATTCTCCAGAAATCAACTTTGGCAACAAGATGTCGCGCAGTTGCGAGAGGCTTTGTGATTGTACGGCCAATGAGTTTTGCTTCTCATCAAAACAGTCAATTATGTCAGAATAGCAATATGCTAAATTTTCAGGCGGGAGTACTACGCGATGCGATTTTAGTATTCCTAAGTTTATATTTTGTTGCGCCGCACCAGCGGCTATATTTTGTAATTGTTCTCGTACTTGAATCAGGATGCGCCGCAAAAACGGCAAGCCAATGGATTTTTTAGCAATTAATCCCGCAGCAGCTTGATTTGATGTGCCGGGGGCTGTCAACACACCGAGTCGACCAACAGTCGGCGATGCGTAAAGTGCAAAGAGAATTGTTCCGCTTGGCCAAAGTTTGCAGGATGAATTTTGCAATGCAGTTTCAGTAATTTTTTCTTCTGAATCTAATAATGGACCATCATGAAGCTCGCCTGTTTTAAACCACGGAATTTTGCCATCTGCCCAGAACTCAGATTTTTTACGCGCTGGCGTCCCTCCGCTGGTAATTGATTCGCACAAATCTTCAATTGTGCCAACCCGCCACCCCTTCGGAATCAAGCCCAGTTCGGATTCCTGCATGTCCTTGGCTGCCACACCGTCGAAGTCCACGAACCACGATTTGAACAGGGCACGGGCCATTGCCTCCAGCGTTTCATTCATCCGCCGATTGAGTTCGATTTTGTCGTCCAGCGTGCCGAGGATGTGGGCGATGGCGCGTTGTTCTTCGATAGGGGGTGCACAAATGGAAAGTGATTCAATCATTGCCTTAGTTAGTGCGTTTCTTGTTGCTCCAGCAGACGCAAGCGCGAGAAGATGCGCTTGCATTGGCGGACTGACAAGTACATAACGAAGGAACTTTGCGTCAAGCGCATCTGGCTTGGGTCGAATAATGGCAACGTGCTGATTGACACGTGCTGGCAAAACGTCCGAAGCCACTTGGCAGCAACGCGCGACGGAATCGCCAGTGATGTTGAGCAGCACGTCGTCTTCTTTGACCACAACGTTCCCTAATTCATCGGCCTGAGCATCGTCAATAAAGACGAGGCCGCTACGAATGAATTGGTCGTTATAGATGTTCTGGCTGCGGATTAACGCAGTTGCGCCACCACGATACGCATCCTTGCCACCGCGCGGCGTTGCTCCACTGCCAATCTTGGAACACACGCTGCCAAGTAAAACTTCACGCCACTCATCCACCGCCCCCAAACTACGCCCCGCTTCCTGCACCACCACCTTATCCCGTTCAATGATCTTGCGGAACGATTCGCTGGTTGTGGCCCAGTCCACGATGTCCACTTTCCAGGGCAGATCGGATTCCGAAAAGTCGTCGGCCAAGGCTGCACTTACATTCAGGGGCAAGGGTTGGCTGGTGATGATGGCGAGATCGAGGTCGGAGTAGTCCTTGGCCGTCCATTTGGCGCGCGAGCCGAAAGCCCATACTTCGTATTGCGGCACATGCTTGTTCAGAATGCCCTTGACGATCTGCCAATGATCGGGCCGGATGTCGATTGCCAGAGTGGACACGCTGGTTCCCCTCAAGCCTGCGCGCCTTGCAGTTGCTCGTACAGGTATGCCGCCTCTTTCTGGAAGCCGGGAATGCAGGCCACGACTTCAAGCGCGATGTCTTCGTCATAGGTGTGGCTGGTTTTGGCGCGGATGTCATGATAGTTGCGCCATTCGGGCCAGCTTCCCAGCAGCAAGCCGCGCTGATTGCCCGCGCGGATCAAGTCTTGAAAGCGCATGTCGTCGAACGCCGCCGGGTTGGCTGCCGTAGTTTTCAGAAAGCGCTTGAGCATCTTGTGGCTGATTTCGTAAGTGAACTCGAAACGCTGAATCAAGCCGTCGCGGATCTGCGTGTCGCTGATGTCCTGCTGGTAACGCGCCCAGCCTTCACTCAACCGTTGAACGGCTCGTTCAAGCGGGCTGAGGTCAAGTTTTTCGTCTGTCATGTTTGAAACTCCAGAATCCCACATGTTTTAAGTTTGCCTCAATCACCGCATCCAATTGCCGCGAAGCGACTTTACGCGATAGCCGACTGAAATGATCGCGTCAAGGTTGTAATATCCGATGCTGTAGTTTTTGCCGTCGGCAGCAGTTGTCAAGTATTCCTTGACAACTGAATCGGATTCCAATTCGCCCTCTTTGAAGGCGTTGTTGATATGAAGGCTGATGTTTTGCTTTGTCGTCTGGAAAAGTTCAGCCATCTGCGCTTGCGTCAGCCAAACAGTTTCATCCTCCATGCGAACGTCAATTTTCGTGCGGCCATCTCCGGTCTGGTAGATGATGATTTCGGAATGGTCAGATGCCATAGCCAAGCCCTTTCAGATTGGCTTCAATCGCCGCCGTCCGCCTTCGTCATGCGCAATTGTTCCGCCGGTATCCGCACCAACTTGCCATCGCGCACCACGATGATTTCTGTGTTGGTCTGGATCGCCGTCTTGCGCGCCAACTCGGCCGCGCGTTGCAGGGCAATCAGTGAGGCGCGCAAGTCGGGGTTCTTCGCATGAGAAAGCTCGTTCCGCGTCATTCGTTTTCTCCCCATTCCAGAGTGACGGGCGCATCGCCCGCGTTGTCGTACAAGACCCAGTCGTCCACGGCCCTTCGGTAATGCTGCTTGAAATTATGCAAACCGGATGCAAAACGGCGTCGGATGACGGGTTCCGGGATGTCATGCCCACCCTGGCGCACGCGCGCCGCTACGCGGGCGACTGCGGTTTCCGCATTCGGCAAACTCAAAAAATACAGGCTGACGCGATAGCCCTGCGTCCGCCATTGTTTGATATGCCGTAAATAGCCTTGGCCTGCGAGCGTGGTCTCGAAAGCAAAACTTTCGCCGCGCTGCGCGCATGCCTCGATTTCTTCCAGCATCAGGCGTCCGGCTTTGATGGCCGCGCTTTCCGGTGCAAATGGAGCGAGGCCCGATGCAATCAAGTCTGCATTGATGAAACGCAGCAGGTGTGCTTCGGCAGGAAGAAAGGAACGAGCAAACGTGGTTTTTCCCGCCCCGTTGGGGCCGGCGATGATGATGACCCTTTTGCCTGATGTTTCACTTGCCATGCTGGCCTTCTTCCTTCACAGCGGCGCGGTGTTCCAAAGCCGACGAATATTCCAATCCCAAGGACATGCTCGACCAGTTGAGCGATCAATCTTCACGAGCGAGTAGTTCCTTCAGCTTTTCTCCCGTCAGACCTGTTTTTTCCGCTCTCTCGCCCGTCTGATCGCAAAAACGCTGAAACTCTGCCACCTCCTGCGGGAAGCCAAGGCTGGCCAAGTTGGCCTCAATTGCCGCATCCAGCCGCACCGCCTCTTGTTGCTGCTTACGCCACTGCGCGCTGAGCCGGCGCATTTTTTCCTCGAAGGCTTCGCCGTCGTCTTCCTGCGCTTGCGCGCCGACGTAGCGCCCTGGCGTGAGCACATGGCCGTGTTTGCGGATTTCGTCGAGCGTGGCGGCTTTGCAGAAACCGGGGATGTCTTGGTAGGCAACCCCTTCCCCCGGTCCCTCTCCCGCGAGGGGCGTGGGGAGTGTTTCTCCGCGCCATGCGTGGTAGGTGGCGGCGATGTGGCCGATTTCTTCATCGGTGAACTCGCGCCTGGTGCGATCAACCAGCGCGCCCAGGTTGCGCGCGTCGATGAACAGCACCTCGCCGCGCCGGTCGCGCAGCCGGGTGTTTTTGACCAGGCCGTTGCTGCGGTCCTTGGCCAGGATCCACAGGCAGGCGGGGATTTGGGTGGAGTAGAACAACTGGCCGGGCAGGGCGACCATGCAGTCCACCACGCCCGCTTCGACCATCGCCTTGCGGATGTCGCCTTCGCCGCTTTGCTGCGAACTCATGGAGCCGTTGGCCAGCACCACGCCCGCGAAGCCGTGCGGCGCGAGGTGGTGCGCGATATGTTGCAGCCAGGCATAGTTGGCGTTGCCCACGGGCGGCGCGCCGAAGCGCCAGCGCGCGTCTTCGCGCAGCCGCTCGCCGCCCCAGTCGGAAGCGTTGAACACTGGACCGGCAAGGGCGAAATCGGCCTTGAGGTCGCGCAGTGCGTCGTTATGGAGGCTGCCTTCGTTGTTCCACTTGATGTCGGAGTCGATGCCGTGCACGGCGAGGTTCATTCTGGCCAGCCGCCAGGTGGTGTAGTCGCTCTCCTGCCCGTAGATGGCGATGTCGCCGGTGCGCTCGCCGTGCTCGGCCACGAATTTCGTGCATTGCACAAATAGGTCGCCGCTGCCGCAACAAGGGTCGTATACGCGCCCGTGGTAAGGCTCCAGCATCTCGACCAGCGTGCGGGCGACGGAACGCGGCAGCGGGGTGTAGAACTCGCCGCTGCGCTTGCCTTCCACGCTTGCGAACTGGCCGAGGAAGTATTCATAGATACGACCGAATACGTCTTTCGATTTGTCGTTTTTTTCGTTGAGGGCGATGCCGGAAATCAGGTCGATCAGTTCGCCCAGCATGACCTTGTTGAGCGCCGGGCGCGCGTAGTCCTTGGGCAGCACGCCCTTGAGCGATTCGTTATCCCTTTCGATAGCGCGCATGGCATCGTCGATCAGGGAGCCAATGCCGGGCTGTCTGGCGCCCGCTCTCAAATGCGACCAGCGGGCTTCTTTGGGCACCCAGAAAATGTTGTCGGCGAGATATTCGTCCTTATCCTCGGCAAAAGCGGCGTCTTCGGCCAGCAGTTGCGCGTGACGGGCCTCGAAGGTGTCGGAAATGTATTTGAGAAAGATCAGGCCCAGCGCCACGTGTTTGTAGTCGCTGGGTTCCATGTTGCCGCGCAGTTTGTCGGCGGCTTTCCAGAGTTTGTCCGCGTAGTCGAGTTCCGGCAGCGGCGCTGGGCTGGGCGCCGGGGGTGGGGTGTTGTCTGACGGCAGCGGATCGGCAGGCGCCGCAAGGGGCATCTGCACGGGCAGGGGCGGCATAGCGGCGGCCAAGGCCACCGAACCGCCACGCCCGCGTCCGGTGCGGATCTGGCCAGCATCGACTAATTGCTGCTTGACCTGCTGATACATGTCCTCCGGCCAGCCCAAGGCTTCAAGCAGCCGCTGATTGCCGGTGTTGCCCCCAAGAGATGTCAAAGTGGCGATGAAACGCTGGGTCTGTTGCTCGGTTGCTGTCACTTGTCATTCCTTGGGCTGCAAGCGGGCCAGTCAAGCCCGCTTTCCGGTTACGTCAAAAAGGGCGCTCAATATTCCTTGTCCGCATAACTGCCGTATTTGTCCATCACGAAGTCGATGTCCTTGTCGCCGCGCCCGCTCAGGTTGACCAGGATGTCTTGCGTGGGGCGCTCCTTGGCGAGTTTGAGGGCGTAAGCGACGGCGTGTGCGCTTTCAAGCGCGGGGATGATGCCTTCCAGTCGCGAGAGCCGGAAGAAGGCGTCGATGGCTTCTTCGTCAGTCGCGGTGCCGACCGTGGTGCGGCCGATGGACTTCAAATAGGCTTGTTCAGGGCCGGTGCTCGGGTAGTCCAGGCCGCTGGCCACCGAATAGACCGGCGCGGGGTTGCCTTGCGCATCGGCCAGCATGATGGAGTGAAAGCCGTGCATCGTGCCTTCTTGCCCGTAGCTGAGCGAGGCGGCATGTTCGCCCAGTTTCGCGCCGCGCCCCAGCGGCTCGACGCCGTGCAGTTCCACCGGGTCGTCGAGGAAGCCGGAGAAAATGCCCATCGCGTTGGAGCCGCCGCCCACGCACGCAACCACGTTGTCGGGCAGTTCGCCGGTCATTTCCAGGAACTGCTCGCGCGCCTCGATGCCGACAACGCGCTGGAACTCGCGCACCATCAACGGGAACGGATGCGGGCCGACCACCGAGCCGATGCAGTAAATGCTGTTCACCGGGTCTTTCAGGTAAGCCTGAAATGCGGAGTCCACCGCTTCCTTGAGCGTCCGCAGGCCATCGGACACGGGCACCACCTTGGCGCCGAGGATTTTCATGCGCACCACGTTTGGGTGTTCTTTGGCGATATCGACTTCGCCCATGTGGATTTCGACCGGGATGCCGAAATACGCGCCCGCCGTCGCCAGGGCCACGCCGTGCTGCCCCGCGCCGGTTTCGGCGATGAGCTTTTTCTTGCCCAGGTACTTGGCCAGCAGCGCCTCGCCCATGCAATGGTTGAGCTTGTGCGCGCCGGAATGGTTGAGGTCTTCGCGCTTCAAGTAGATGCGCGCGCCGTCAATGCGGTTGCTCAGGTTCTTGCAGTAATAGACCGGCGTGGGCCGGCCCTGAAAGTGCTTGCGGATGCTGCGCAGTTCGTGGATGAAGTCGTAGCTGCGGCAGATGCGCTGGTAGGCGCGGTCGATTTCGTCCATCTGCTTTTGCAGTTCCGGCGGGATGAAGGAGCCGCCGAATTTGCCGAAGAAGCCGTGCTCGTCGGGCACCTGGCGGTGCAGCGGGAGTTCGGCGCGCCGGGAAGGCGTGGTGGTTGGTTCAGTCATGTGAAGTGCTCTCCGTTGTGTTGAATGCGAGGTGGATATTGTTGTCCAGGGTCGGCAACTCTGCTGCGCCAACTTGGGGCAAGGCGGAAGGCAACGTCAGCGGTTTGTCATTGCACACATTTCGCGCTATAACTGGACTGTTTACAAGGCAACGCCGCACGCCGTTTGCGTCAGCCGTGCCGGACTTGCTCAGCGTTGCTTTCATCCCGAAAACCGCGACCAGGAGTATTGACCATGTCCAAGCCTGTCACTGTAGATTACGCCCGCCGCGCGCTGCTCGGCGCGGCGGGCGCACTTGCCCTCGGCGGCATGTTGCGGGCGCAAACCGCATGGGGGCAGACGGCCTCTGGCGGCAAACTCAAAATTGGCGTGATCGGCTCTGGACATATCGGCGGCACGGTCGGTAGCCTCTGGGTCAAGGCGGGCCATCCGGTTTGCTTTTCGTCGCGCCATCCCGATGAGTTAAAAGACCTCGTGGCGAGCCTTGGCCCGCTGGCGCAAGCTGGCACGGTCGAGCAGGCGCTGACCTTTGGCGATGTGATCTTCATCGCCGTGCCTTACGGCGCGCTACCGCAGATCGGCGAGGATTACGGCAAGGCGCTGGCGGGCAAGATCGTGCTCGATGCCACCAATGCGATGGCCAAGCGCGACGCTGCCTTGGCCGATGAGGCCGAGCACAACGGCATCGGCGTGACTTCGCAGAAATATCTGCCGGGCACACATTTGGTGCGCGCCTTCAACACGCTGCATTACACGCTCCTTGCCAGCGAAGCCAACCGCCCCGCGCCCCGGCTGGCGATTCCGATTGCCGGTGACGATGCGCAGGCCGTCGAAGTCGCGGCAGGGCTGGTGCAGGATGCCGGCTTTGATCCGGTGGTGGTCGGCAAACTGGCCGATGCGCGGCGCTTCCAGTTTGGCGGGCCGGGCTTTGGCCAGAACGTGAGCGCGGCGGAACTCAAGCAGAAGCTGTCGCTGGCACCGTGACGAATCTGGCGACGGCGCTCGCCGGGTGGTTGCAGCGCGCAGTGCCTGCTACGCCTCGCGAGCGGGGCGCGGCGTTATGGTCGTTCGCTTATTTCTTCACCCTGCTGGCGGGTTATTACGTGCTGCGCCCGCTGCGCGATCAGATGGTCACTGCCAGCACCGGCAGTGTCAAAAACCTGCCGTGGTTGTTCACCGCCACGTTCGTCACCCTGCTGGCGGCACAGCCGCTCTATGGCGCGCTGGTGGCGCGGCTGCCGCGGGTCAGGTTCATCCCCATCGTTTATCACTTCTTCGCTGCCAATCTCATACTGTTCTGGCTGCTGCTGACGCTGAACGTCCAACCCGTGATCGTGGCGCGCGTGTTTTTCGTCTGGGTCAGCGTGTTCAATCTGTTCGCCGTGGCGGTGTTCTGGTCGTTCATGGCCGATCTGTTCACGCCGGAGCAAGGTAAGCGCCTGTTCGGGTTTATCGGCGCGGGCGGAACGGCGGGCGCGCTGCTCGGCCCGGTCATCACGATGGCGCTATCAAGGCCACTTGGCCCGCTCAACCTGCTGGTCGTGGCGGCGGTGTTTCTGGAACTGGCGGTGCTGTGCGTGCGCCGCATCGAGCGCGTGGCCGATGATCGTCCGGCGCAAGCGCCTCCCCAACGGCAGCGCGTCGGCGGCAGCGCCTTCGCCGGATTGTCCGAATTGATGCGCTCGCCGTATCTGCTGGGCGTGGCTGGCTGGGTCAGTTTGCTTTCGTTTGGCGCGACCATCGCTTACTTCGCGCAGGCCAGCATCGTTGCCGCAACGATCCATGATGCGGCGGCGCGCACGCGGCTGTTTGCGGGCATCGACCTGGCCGTGACGCTGCTGAGTCTGGCGACGCAAGTCTTTGCCACCGCGAGTGTGCTCAAGCGCTTTGGGGCCGGCATCGCGGCGGCGGCATTGCCTGCGGCTTATGTCGTGGGCTTTGCGGCGCTGGCCGCCGCGCCGGTGCTGGCCGTGGTGTTGACGCTCCAGGTCGTGCAGCGCTGGATGAACTTCGCCATCGCCAATCCGGCGCGGCAGATATTTTTTACCGTGGTGGGCCGCGAAGAAAAATACAAAGCCAAAAACATGATCGACGTGGTGGTCTATCGCGGCTCCGATGCGTTGTACGGCTGGCTCTACCATAGCCTGCAAGCGCTGGGCTTGAAGCTCGGCGCCATCGCGTTGTGCGCGCTGCCGGTGGCGGCGCTCTGGCTCGCGCTCTCCGCCGCGCTGGGACGAACCCAGGAGCGCCTGGCGGCGCAAACCCAAAAAGGAGTACCGCAATGACCCTCCGCATTACCCGCCGCGGCTTTGCCGCGCTTGCCGGCGGACTGCTGGTATCGACCAGAACCGTGGTGGCACAAACCGAGACCCCGCCGCTCACCCGCGCCATTCCCCACAGCGCGAGCGCATTCCCGCCGTCGGTCTGGGCACCGCCTCGGTGTTCAACGGCGACGATGCGGCGACGCGCGGCAAAGCCGATGCCGTGGTGCAGGCGCTGCTCAAAAGCGGCGGGCGGCTG
>JAIRRE010000132.1 GCA_031256125.1 Burkholderiaceae bacterium | reverse complement strand
CAAATCGCCGGGCTTGACCCAGCCCTCGGTTACTTGATGCGAGAGCTTGGCCTCGACCTTCATCCGGTCGGGCAGGAATTCCTTGACCTGCACTGTGGTGCTACCGATCAACTGGTCGTCCTTGTTTTCCTGGGCGCTGTTGTCGATATACAGATTGACGGTCCAGGCGCCGGTTGGCGCGGTTTCGGACGGCGTGTAGTCAATGGCGGTAAAGCCCGACGCATCCACGCTTACGTTCTGGCGTTTGACCGTGACCCCGCGCGGATCCACGATTTCCACCTTCAGCGGCACGCCCGCCGGGCTGTGCGTCCAATCGGCGGCGCGCACGATCATGGCCACGTGCAACAAATCGCCGGGCCGGTAAATGCCGCGGTCGGAGAACAGATACGCCGACAGTTGTCCGGCGCTGTTGGCGTTGCGCTCGCCAGTGACATCAAAGCGCGAGAAGTCCAGCCGCCGGTCGCTGGCCGAGACCGGCAGGAACGACAGGTCGTCATCCTTGGCAACGGTGTAGAGCGCTGGTTTTTTCTCGCGTTCAAGCCCTTTGAACGACGGAAAGTGGACTACGCCCTCAGCATCGGTGGTTTGCCTGAACAACGGCTGGCCGTTGACCGCCAGCACCGCCACCGTCGCGCCGCCGACCGGCTTGCCGGTGCGGATGGACTGGATGAACACGTCCTGACTGCCATCGAGCGCGCGCTTGACCAGCATCCCCAAGTCGGTGACGACGATCAGGCGTGTATCGTTGATGTTGCTGTCATCGGAATTATCCGAATCGCCTGCGTCATCGGACGCATCCTGATTGTCGCCGTCATCGTTGGCATGTGCCTTCTTCTTGGCTTCCTTGGCTGGGTCGTAAGGCGACAAATGCAGCATGAACACACCGCGCTTGTCATTCTTGAGGTACGGACTCAAGTCGATGCCATCGTAGCGCGCCTGGCCCGGATCGGCGGTGGGAAACGTGCGCTTGATCTCGAACCGCTCGACGATGTGATCCTCGCTGAAGTTATTGGGCATGGCCGGCTTGGTGTAGGTACCCTCGCTTATGCCCAGGCTGACCAGATGCTGCAACTGATCGGGCAACACCCGCCCGATCTCCGCCTTCATCCCCGGCAGGTTGCGCGAGACTACCGAGATGCGCTTGTCGCCGCTCATGGACAACAGCGAGCCATTGGACATGAAACGCAGCAGCTTGGGAAACTCCGGCACCGTAAACACCCGCGTCACTGGCGCGCCGAGCAGATAGCCGCCCGCCGATTTGAAGCCCGTGTCGAACCGCACGTAAACCCGCGCGCTGGGCGGGGCGTGGTATTTGAAGCTCTGCAACGGCGCAAACTCGCTCTCGGTCGGCGTCACTTCCAGCGGCAGCGGCGTCGATTGTTTGAGTACCGCTTCGCCGACATCGGCGGCGTCCCATTCATAAGGCGGCGCATCGTCGTCCTGTTTGACATCGGGCTTGCGTTTGGGCAGCACCCACGCCTTGACGCGCGCGGCCAGGTCGTCGCTGCGCACGTTATCGGAGAGTTGCGCCACCAGCACCTGTTCCGGCTCATAGTGGTCGTTATTGACCAGCGTCGGCGAGACGTCATTGATTGCCAGCCCGTAGAGACCGGGCACCTGCACCGATGCTTGCAGCGCGCTTTGCGTGCCTGTGCCGCCGCGCGCGCTGCGCACGCCCAAGTCCACGTCCAGCCGCGCCGAGAGCGGATCGCGCGGTATATCCAGCGGCTGCGAACGCACCCAGGCGTTGACCTTGAGCTTGTCGTAGCTGACGGTGTAGCGCAGCGGCGTGCTTTTCCCGTCGCGCCCGATCAGCGCCAGCTTCAGGCGCGATTCCAGCGTGGCCGGATCGACCGGATAGTTAAACGCGATCTGGAACAGCGCCTGCTTGGTCGTGGGGTTTTGCGGGTCCTGGTAGAACTGTGCGCCATTGCTGTCGCTGCTGAAACCGCTGTCATTGCCATCGCGGCCGCTGAACTGCGCGGTGAACTGGGCCACGTCGAACGTGAACTGATCATCGGCCATCGTCACCTGCGGCGCGAACGCCTGCTTGACCGCAAACTGCACCTTGACGTGCGCGCCCACCGGCCAATCGGCGGCGGGCGTAAAACGCAGCGTCTTATCGTCCACCCAGCGCCACTCGCCCTGGATCGCGGGGGACATTGTGATGCCCTGCATAACCCGTTTGTTTACCAGTTCGAGGGGCGCGGCGGAGCGCGAAAAGGCTACCTCCAGCGGGCTGATGTCGGTTTGCGGGCCTGTGTCGTTGATGTAATAGTGCGTGACTGCTGGCGGCTTGACATTGATCTCGACCAGATTCGGCACTGGCGGCTTGGGCCGGTGCTGATACCAATACCCGCCACCGCCCGCGGCCAGCACTAACAGCACGGCGACCAGCGCGTGCCACGGCCGCCGCCGTACCGTTGCGATAGACCAGCGCGCCCAAGTCGGCGCGCTCCACGCCACGCGGCCCACGATCGGTGGCAACACGCATCTCAGCAAACGCCAGATCAAGCCGACCACGCGAATCGGCAACCTCAGCAGGAAACGCAGCAAGTCCATGTTGTGATTCTTTTTCAGCTCAAAGGGTCATTGATGCGATAACAGCCGTCAATGCCATACCCACCCCAAGCCATCATTCAAAGACGGCTGTTTCTTCGTGGGTTCGTCATTGCTTCGGGTTATTCATCTTATGAATTGGGCATGAAATTGCCAATGACATTCTCATCACCGGCTAAACTGCCGTTGCATGAACACCACGCCGCTTCCCGCTTTGATCTTGGCCGCGGGCCGGGGCGAGCGGATGCGGCCGCTGACCGATACCTGCCCCAAGCCCTTGCTCGCCGTGCGCGGCAAGCCACTGCTGCAATGGACGGTAGAGGCGTTGTTGACCGCCGGGGTGCGCGACGTAGTTGTCAACACCGCGTGGCTGGGTCAACACATCGAAGACCAGTTCAGCCCCGAAACCCTGTCACGCATCACCGATACGCTACAAATCCAGGAGCGCATTGGCCTTTGTTTTTCCAGCGAAGGGCGTGACTTCGGCTATGCGCTGGAAACCGCGGGCGGCATCGTGCGTGCGCTGCCGCTGTTGGCGCCCAATCCAGACGGCGTGTTCTGGGCGGTCGCGGGCGATGTATTCGCGCCCAACTTTGGTTTTGCCGCGTCGGATGCCGCGCGTTTTCTTGCCAGCGGGCGGTTGGCGCACCTGTGGCTGGTGCCTAACCCGCCGCACCATCCGCAGGGCGATTTCGGCATTTCGCCCGAAGGGCTGGCTATCGACGGGCCAGGCACAAATGGCGCGCGTTACACCTTCAGTGCCATCGCGCTGTACCGGCGTGCGCTGTTCACGCTGCCGTGGTGCGACATTCCGCCGGGTAACCCGCACGGCGTGACCGCGCCACTCGCCCCGCTGCTGCGCCGCACGATGGCCGCCGGGCGCGTCAGCGCACAGCTTTACACTGGCCACTGGACGGATGTGGGTACACCTGAACGACTGGCGCAACTGAATATTGGCATCCCCCAGGTTTGATACCGTATTTGACACCAAAGTACTCAAAATACGGTATCATTCGATCTGTATGATCGTCGTGGATACCAACGTTTTCGTCAGTGCCTGCATGGGCATGGGCGCGTCGACACGCATGATTGAACTGTGCCTGCAAGGCCGCCTGCAACCCATCATGGGGTCGGCCTTGCTGCTGGAGTACGAGGATGTGTTGTCACGCCCGGCCCTGTTCATAGACTGCCGCTTGTCGGCGGCCGAGCGCGACGAATTGCTGGATATTTTTCTGGCGGGTTGTACATGGACGAATACTTATTTTTCGTGGCGGCCCAATTTGCGCGACGAGGCAGACAACCACGTCGTCGAATTGGCCGTAGCAGCGGGGGCATCGCACATCGTGACGTGGAACGTACGGGATT
>JAIRRE010000087.1 GCA_031256125.1 Burkholderiaceae bacterium | reverse complement strand
CCCTCTCCCGCAAGCGGGCGAGGGATGATCTGTCGTGCATGCAGGCTCTAAGTTACGAAGCAGCTTGCCCCGGTTGAAGCGCCCTTCGGGATCGACTCTGCGCTTGTAATCGGCAAACGGAGCCAGTTCCGCGTCGCTCAAAAAGGCCAGCTTGGTGATGCCGATGCCGTGTTCGCCGGAGATCACGCCGTCCAACGAGCGGGCCAGTTGCATCACGCGCGCCACTGCCTCGTGCGCGGTGCGCAGCATGTCGTAGTTGTCGCTGTTGACGGGGATGTTTGTGTGCACGTTGCCGTCACCCGCGTGCATGTGCAGCGCGATCCACACGCGGCCTTTGAGCACGCGCTGGTGAATGGCGCGGCACTCGGCCAGAATCGGCTCGAACGCCGCGCCGGTGAGGATGCGCTCTAGCGGCGCGCGCAACTGCGTCTTCCAGCTCGCGCGCAGTGTATGGTCTTGCAGGGGGGCGAACAATTCATCGGCGCGCGAGAGCCAGTCCTGCCACTGCCTGCGCACCTGGCGGATCAGCGCCAGCGCCAGCGCGACTTTTTCAGCCAGCAATTCTGGCGACGGCGGTTCGCCCGCTCCGGCCTTGCTGGCGGGCGCGTCCAGCGGCAAATGGCCGCCCGCGAAAAACGCTTCCAGTGCGTCGGCCAGAGCGATCTTGTTGCGCAGCGACAGTTCGATGTTGATGCGTTCCACGCCGTCGGTGTATTCGGCCATGCGCGGCAGCGGAATCACCACGTCTTCGTTGATCTTGAAAGCGTTGGTGTGGCGCGAGATGGCGGCAGTGCGCTTGCGGTCGGCCCAGAACTTTTTGCGCGCTTCGGGTGTGACGGCGACAAAGCCCTCGCCCCCGCGCGCCTGGGCGATGCGCACCACCTGGCTGGCGGCGCGCGCTACGGCGTCGGCATCATCGCCCGCAATATCGCCGAACAGCGCCATCTTCGGCAAGCCCCCGCGCGCCGACTTGGTGGTGTAGCCGACCGCGCGCAGGTAACGCTCGTCCAGGTGTTCCAGCCCCGCCAGCACGGTGCCGCTGCGCGCGCTTTCGGCGAACATGAAATCCCTGATCTCGACGATGCTGGGTACCGCGTCCTTGGCATGGCCGAAAAACTCCAGGCACACCGTGCGCGTGTGTTCGGGCATGCGGTGCAGCACCCAGCGCGCGCTGGTGATGAGGCCGTCGCACCCTTCCTTTTGCACGCCCGGCAGCCCGGCCAGAAACTTGTCGGTCACGTCCTTGCCCAGCCCGGCTTTGCGGAACGTGGCGCCGGAAATATCCAGCCGCTCGGTGCGGATCGGCGTTTTGCCGTCGGCCTGGAAATACGCCAGTTCAAAGCTCGCCAGCGCCGCATCGTGAATCTTGCCCAGGTTGTGGCCGATGCGCGTGACCTCCAGCCACTGCCCTTCGGGCGTGACCATGCGCCAGCTCGCCAGATTGTCCAGCGCCGTGCCCCACAGCACGGCCTTTTTGCCCCCGGCGTTCATGGCGATGTTGCCGCCGATGCAACTGGCCTCGGCGCTGGTCGGGTCGCAAGCGAACACCAGCGCGGCGCTTTCGGCGGCGTCGGCCACGCGCTGCGTGACCACGCCCGCCTCGGTGCGGATGGTCGGTACTTCCCGCTCCAGCCCCGGTAGGGCGATGCGTTCCACCGGCCCCAGCGCGGTTAGCTTTTCGGTATTGATGACGGCGCTTTTCCAGTCCAGCGGAACGGCCCCGCCGGTATAGCCGGTGCCGCCGCCGCGTGGAATGATGGTCAGACCCAGTTCGATGCAGCCTTGCACCAGCCCCGCCACCTCGGCCTCGGTGTCGGGGGTGAGCACCACCAGCGGCAGCTCGACGCGCCAGTCGGTGGCGTCGGTCACATGGCTCACGCGCGAAAGGCCGTCGAACTGGATGTTGTCCTTGCGCGTGTGGCGGCCCAGCACATGCGCGACGCGGCGGCGCAGCGCGGTCACCTTGGCAAAGGAGCGGTCGAACGCATCCACCACCCGCGTGGCCTGCGCCAGCAACTGCCCCACCAGCGCGTCACGCGCCGGGTCGGCCTGCGGCTTGCGGCGTTTTTCGATTTCCGCCAGCCGGTGCCGCAGCGCCTGCACCAGCAGCGCACGGCGCTTGGGGCTGGACAGCAAGTCGTCCTGCAAATACGGGTTGCGCCGCACTACCCAGATGTCGCCCAGTACCTCGTAGAGCATACGCGCCGAACGGCCCGTATTGCGCTCCTCACGCAGCGCCAGCAGCGTATCCCAGGCCGGTGCGCCCAGCAGCCGCCGGACGATTTCGCGGTCGGAAAAACTGGTGTAGTTGTACGGAATCTCGCGCAGCCGGGCCGGCGCGGGCAAAGCGGAATCGGACGCGGACGGCACTGGCACAGTCATGGGGCCGATGATTTTAGGCGACGCCCAACAACTCCGGCACGGCTGGTGCAGCCCAGCTTGGGGCATTTTCCGCTGTGTTGCAAATGTTGGCGCTACCATCCGGCATCGCTGTAACGGAGTTGCCATGACCGACGCATCGAAGACCGCTGCCACCCGTGTCAAGCCGGTGCCGATCGACCTCGCGTTGCAGGGTGGCGGCTCGCACGGTGCGTTCACGTGGGGCGTGCTCGACCGGCTGCTGCAAGAGCCGTGGCTGCGGATCGAGGGGATTTCGGGCACGTCCGCCGGGGCGATGAACGCGGCGGTGCTGGCCAGCGGCTATGCGCATGACGGGGCCGAGGGTGCGCGCCGGGCGTTGGAGCGGTTCTGGCGGAGCATTGCCGACGCGGCGCGCTTCAGTCCGTTGCGGCCCGGCCTGCTGAGCATGATGCTGGGCCGCTGGACGCTGGACGATTCGCCGGTTTTTCTGGCGCTGGACATGATGGCGCGCGTGGTTTCGCCCTACGACATGAACCCGGCGGGCATCAATCCGCTGAGCGCAATATTTGTCGATCAAGTTGATTTCGACGCGCTGCGCGATTCGCCGATTAAGCTGTTCGTCACCGCCACGCAAGTGCGCAACGGGCGCGGGCGGGTGTTCCGCAACGCCGATTTGACGCCTGAGGTGCTGCTGGCTTCGGCCTGCCTGCCGACGCTGTTTCAGGCGGTGGAAATCGACGGCGAACCCTACTGGGACGGCGGCTACGCGGGCAACCCAACGCTCACGCCACTGATTCGGGAATCGGCAGCCAACGACACGATTTTGGTGCAGGTCAGCCCCGTGGAGCGCGTTGCCACGCCGCGCACGGCGCGCGACATCATCAACCGCGTCAACGAAATCGCGTTCAACGCGCCGCTGCTCAAAGAGCTGCGAATGATCGCGCTGCTGCGCCGAGCCGCCGACCCCGGTACCGCCGAGGGCCGCCACTGGGCGGCCATGCGTATGCACCGCATCGACAGCCCGCAGATGGCCGCGCTCGACTATTCGTCCAAGCTCAACGCCGAATGGGGGTTCGTGCAAATGCTGTGCGAGGAAGGGCGCCGCGCAGCCGGCGCGTTTCTGGCCGAGCATGGCGCCTGCCTGGGTAAGCGTTCGTCGTTCGACTTTGACCAGTTGCTCGAAGGAGTGGTGGCGTGAACCTGCCCCCTACCGGGTTTGCGCTGGCGCTTGGGCTGGCCGGAATGCTGGCGAGCCTCGCCCTGTTGATCTGGCTGGCCTATCGCGGCTGGACCGTGCTGCTGCTCGCGCCGTTATGCGCGATGCTGGCGGCGCTGGTATCGGGCGAACCGGCGCTGGCGCACTGGACCCAGACTTTCATGGGCAGCGCGGGCCGTTTTCTGGCGCAGTTCTTTCCGCTGTTCCTGCTTGGTTCGCTGTTTGGCAAGCTGATGGAAGACAGCGGTTCGGTCGATGCCGTGGCGCGCCTGATGTCTGAGTGGCTGGGTAAGCGCCGGGCGATTCTGGCGGTGGTGCTCGGCGGCGCGCTTGTTACCTACGGCGGCGTAAGCCTGTTCGTGGCGTTCTTTGTGCTCGCGCCAATGGCACAGACGCTGTTTCGCACGGCCAACATTCCACGGCGGCTGATGCCAGCGGCCATCATGCTGGGCACGGCGACGTTCACCATGTCCGCGTTGCCGGGTACGCCCGCGTTGCAAAACGCCATTCCCATGCCGTTTTTCGACACCACGCCATTTGCCGCGCCGGGGCTGGGCCTGATCGCCAGCGCGGTAATGGCCGGTTTCGGGCTGTGGTGGCTGGGCTGGCAGGCAGTGCGCGCGCGCCGCAACGGCGAAGGCTATGTGGAACCTGCCACCGGTGGCACAGTAGGCAAGGGCGGCCAATCGGCGCTGGTGCGCGAGCGCGCCAGCGTGGCGCAAGCGTTTGACCCGGCGGAAATCGCCAGCGGCGCGCCCCCGTCCGCGCAGGGCGCGCTGCCGCCGATTGCCGTGGCCATTGCGCCACTGGTGGTCGTGGTGGCCGCCAATTTCGTGATGAATATGGTGGTGTTCCGGCGCATCGACGCGGCGTATTTGGGCGAGGCGCGTTGGGGCGCGACTTCGCTTTCGGCTGTGGCTGGCGTGTGGAGCGTCTCGGTGGCGCTGGCGCTGGGCATCGCGGCGCTGGTGGCGCTCAACTGGCGGCGGCTCACCCAATTGCGCGCCAGCGTCGATGCGGGGGCCAATGCTTCGGTGCTGCCGGTGCTCAGCGTCGGCAGCTTGGTCGGCTACGGCGCGGTGATCGCCGCGCTGCCCGCGTTCAGCGTGGTGCGCCAATGGGTGCTGGGTATCGGCGGGGGGCCGCTGGTGTCGCTGGCCGTGGCTACCAACCTGCTGGCCGGGCTGACCGGATCGGCCTCCGGCGGGCTGACCATTGCGCTGGACGCGCTGGGCAGCACCTACTTGCAACTGGCCGCGCAGCACGGCATCGACCCGGCGCTGCTGCACCGCGTGGCGGTAATGTCCTCCGGCACCCTCGACAGCCTGCCGCACAACGGCGCGGTCGTCACTCTGCTGGCAGTGTGTGGCTCCACCCACCGCGAAAGCTACCGCGATTTGGCCATCGTCAGCATTCTGGGTGCGCTGCTGGCGCTGGCAGTGGTGATTATTCTTGGGACGCTGTGGGGGAGCTTTTGAAGCGGTTCGTTATATACAAAACCCCATCGCTCGCTTACGGGAGAGGGACAGGGAGGAGGATATTCAGCGCCCGCCGCACGCGGCGCACAGGCTTTGCGCTAGACGCGCCAGCGCTTGCCAGGGATCGCTGGGCCAGCCGGGGCTGGGCAGACCCTTGACGATGCCATCGACCGTGTGCGCCGCCGCCAGCAGGCTGGCCGCTTGGGTGTCGGTGATGCGCGGCAGCGCGCGCTCCAGCAGGCGTTCGCGCTGGCCCCACACGCGCGCCTCGCGCAACGCCATCGGCAAGGGTTTTCCAGAGGCAAGCGCATCCTTGATGCGCTTGATGGCCCGGATGTCCTCGGCCAGTGCGTAGTGCACCAGTACCTCCGGCTCACCCTCGGCTTGCAGGCCGTCCAGCATCCGCTCGGCGCGTGCGCGCTGGCCCGCCAGCACGGCTTCGGAGAGCTTGAACACGTCGTAGCGCGCAACGTTGAGCACCGCATCCTCGATTTGCTGTTGCGTGAGTTCGCCTGCCGGGTAGAGCAGGCCGAGCTTGGCGATTTCCTGATGCGCGGCCAGCAGATTGCCTTCCACCCGGTCGGCGAAGAATTGCAGCGTGCGGCTGCCCGCCTCGCCTGCCTGCGCGCGCTGGCCCTGCGCGGCCAGGCGCTGCGCGATCCACTGCGGCAGCGCGGCGCGCTCGACCGGGTCGATCTGGATGGCGACGCCGCCGCCTTCCAGCGCCGCAAACCAGGCGCTGGATTTGGTTTGGCGATCCAGCCGGGGTAGCGTGACCAGCGTGAACGCGCCCGCGTTGGCAGCGGCGTTTTCAGCGATGTGTTGCAGCGCGGCGCTGCCTTCCTTGCCCGGTTTACCGGAGGGAATGCGGATTTCGACGATCTGCTGGACGGCAAACAGGCTCAGCGACTGGCCCGCCGCCAGCACCGCGCTCCAGTCGAAATGTGCGCCCTGCACCGTGTACACCGCGCGCTCGACCGCGCTCGCGTCGCCCGTGCCGGTACGGATGGCCGCACGGATTGCGTCCAGCGCTTCCTGCATCAACAGCGGCTCGTCGCCGTGCAGGGTATAGAGCGCGCGCGGCCCCTTAGCCAGATGCTCCGACAAGCGCGCCAGGGCCAGTTGCACGGCGCGCTCCTTATGACGGCCGGGCCGGGGCGGAAGCTATCGGCGCCGGCGCGGCGTTTGCCTGTTCCAGCCGGATCATGCTCAACCGGCGCATCACCTGTTGCGCGATGTTGTCCTGCATACTCTGATAGAGCATCTGCGCCTCGTATCCCTTGGAGAGCGCCGCCGTCTCGCTGTAACTCTGATTCATGCGGCGCAGGATTTCGGTTTGCGGCACCAGCTCGCGCCCGCCCGGTCCGGTCACGCGGAACGCAAAGCGCAGCCGCAGTTCATATTCGAGGACTTCACCCGCGGGGGAAAGGCTCAGTATGGATTGCTCGCGCTTTTCGCCGGTGCTAACGAGCGTAACCTCAGCCTTGGCCGGGTCGGCAATCACCTGCACCTGGTGTGTGGCGTTGAGTTCGCGGGTCAATTGCAGCATCAGCGCGCTGTTTGCCGGCATCGCCAGCCGGATGGTCTTGAAGTTGAAATGCGGCGGCTGGCGCAGTTTGAAGCCGCAGCCGGCCAGCGTCAATGCAATGGGCAACGCCAGGAAAGCGCGGCGCGAACCCTTGCAGTCGGCGTGCGTGATGCGCGTCGCCATCGCTTTACCCTGCCACCACGTTGACCAGCCGCCCCGGCACGACCACCACGCGCTTGACCGCGCCGCCGTGTTTGGTGAACGCCGGGCTGGCCAGTGCGATTTGCTCGATTTGTTCGCGGCTAGCGCTGGCGGGCACGGCGATGGCGCCGCGCAGCTTGCCGTTGATTTGGAGCATTAGTTCCACCTCGTCCTGCTGGAGCGCCGCCGGGTCCGGCTGCGGCCAGGGCGCGTCCAGCACGTCGCCGGAGCGCGCGGCAAAGCCCAGTTCGCGCCACAGCGCGTGCGCGATGTGCGGCGTGACCGGGTAGAGCGCGCGCAGCAGCACCGAAAAGCCCTCGGCCAGCGCCGCGCTGTCGCCTTGGGAGCCATCGCTGTTGAAACCCTCCAGCGCGTTGAGCAGCTTCATCGCGCCGGAAACCACGGTGTTGTATTGCAGGCGCTGGTAGTCGTAATCGATCTGCGCCAGCACGGTGTGGATGTCGTACCGCAGCGCCTTGGCGGCCTTCGACAACGTGATGCCGCTGCGCCCGGCATCACTCGCCATGTCAACCAGTTGCGCTGCGTTTTCAATAGCAGACAACTTGGCCCCGAAAGCCCACAGACGGCGCAGAAAGCGGTAGCTACCTTCCACCGCAGCGTCGTTCCATTCCAGCGTGGCCTCCGGCGGGGCGGTGAACATGGTGTACAGGCGCGCGGTGTCGGCGCCGTATTTTTCGATCAACTCCTGCGGATCGACACCGTTGTTCTTGGACTTGGACATGGTGCCCACGCCCTCATAGTCGATCGGCGTGCCGGCGGGCAGGTCGCCCACTGCCTTACCCAGCTTGGCGCCGGTGATCTTGCTGGCGGCGTCCAGCACCGGTTCCACGTCGCTGGGCCAGAAGTAATCCTTGCCGCCTTTTTCGGTGCGGCGCGAATAGATGTGGTTAAGCACCATGCCCTGCGTGAGCAGGCGCGTGAACGGTTCGTCAATGCGCACCAGCCCTAGGTCGCGCATCACCTTGGTCCAGAACCGCGCATACAGCAGGTGCAGGATGGCGTGCTCAATGCCGCCGATGTATTGATCCATCGGCATCCAGTAGCGTGCGCCGTCAGCCACCATCGCCTGGCTGTTGCGCGGGTCGCAATAGCGCATGAAATACCAGGACGAATCGACGAAGGTGTCCATGGTGTCGGTTTCGCGCCGCGCCGGTTGCCCGCATTTGGGGCAGGCGCATTTAAGGAACGGCTCGTGCTTGGCGAGCGGATTGCCCGAACCGTCGGGCACCAGGTCTTGCGGCAGCACCACGGGCAGGTCTTGTTCCGGCACCGGCACTGCGCCGCAACTGGGGCAGTGGATGATCGGGATCGGCGTGCCCCAATAACGCTGGCGCGAAATGCCCCAGTCGCGCAGCCGCCAGGTGATTTTTTTCTCGCCCAGCCCTTGCGCCGCCAGCAGCCCGGCCACCTGATCCACGGCGGTCTGGTACGCCAGACCGTCAAGCGCGCCGGAATTGACGCACACGCCTTTTTGCTTGTCCGCATACCACTCCTGCCAAGCCTCGGTGCTGAACGTCTGCCCGTCCACCGCGATGACCTGCGGGATGGCGATGCCATATTTGCGGGCGAAGGCAAAGTCGCGCTCGTCGTGCGCGGGCACGCCCATCACGGCGCCATCGCCGTAGCCCATCAGCACGTAGTTGCCAACCCATACCGGCACGGCTAGTCCGGTCAGCGGGTGCGTCACGGTGAGGCCCGTGGGCACGCCTTCTTTTTCTTTGAGCGCCAGTTCCGCTTCGGTGGTGCCGCCTTTAGCGCATTCGGCGATGAAGGCAGCCAGCTTGGCGTTGGTTTTGGCCGCATGCGCGGCCAGCGGATGTTCAGGGGCGACGGCGCAGAAGGTCACGCCCATGATGGTGTCCGCGCGCGTGGTAAACACGTACAGCCGCCCGTCCTGAATCAACTGGCCGTCATCGCCCCGGATGTCGTGGGGAAAGGCAAAGCGCACGCCTTCGCTCTTGCCGATCCAGTTTTCCTGCATCAGCCGCACGCGATCCGGCCAGCCCGAAAGCGTGGCCTTGGGGTTGCCGATCTGCACATGGTCCAGCAG
>JAIRRE010000110.1 GCA_031256125.1 Burkholderiaceae bacterium | reverse complement strand
AGTGCCGATGATGTTCTTGGCCACCGGGCCGGTCGCCAATTGGGTGAAATAGCGCGTTTCGATGCGCGAGGCGGTGTCGAAATCGACCTGCATCCCCTCCACCGAGGCGCAGACTATCGCTTCGGGCGCTGGATAGAGTCCGCGCGTTTTGGCGCGCACTTGCGGGGCGGCGGTCGAAATCCAGCGTTTGACCGCGGGTGCTTCGTTGCCGCCGCCCGGCGGCACAAAGCCGGGCCGATCCCACGGCTGAGCCGCAAGCGCGCTGCCCGCCGGGTTGGCGGCGATCCAGGCGCGCGCCTTTTCCATCAGTTCCTCGGGCGTGCGCGCCAGTTCGTCAACCAGCCCGGCCTTGAGCGCCTGCGCGGGCGAGACGAGCTGGCTGTCTTGCAGATACGGTTGCGCCGCCGCCAGCCCCAGCAGGCGCGTCATGCGCACCACGCCGCCGGCGCCGGGCATCAGGCCCAGCGAGGCTTCGGGCAGGCCGAACTGCACCTTGGGCTGGTCCAGCGCGATGCGGTGATGGCACGCCAGCGCGATCTCGAAACCGCCGCCCAGCGCCGTGCCACCCAGCGCGGCGACCACGGGCCGGCCCAGCGTCTCCAGGCGGCGCAGCGCGCGCTTGGTTTGCTCGGTGGTGTCGAAAAAGCGTTGCGCGTCTTCGGGGCGGATGTCGTAGAGGCGTTTGAGGCTGCCGCCGGCAAAGAAGGTGTCCTTGGCCGAAGTCAGGATCACGCCGGTGATGGACTCTTTTTGCGCCACCAGTTGCTCGACGCACTGCGCAAAGCAGTCGCGCATGGCGTCGGTCAACGTGTTGACGCGCTCGCCCGGCGCATCGAAAGTCAGTGTGACGATGCCGTCCGCGCTTTGTTCGTAACGGATAGGTTGAATGGATTCCATAGTGCTGTCTCCTCCCGATCAAAGCCGTTCGATGACCGTCGCCACGCCCATGCCGCCCGCGGTGCACAGCGTGGCCACGCCGTAGCGCAGCTTGCGCCGCTCCAGTTCGTCGAGCAACGTGCCCAGGATGATTGCGCCGGTCGCGCCAATCGGGTGCCCCATGGCGATCGCGCCGCCGTTGACGTTGATCTTGTCCAGCGGGACGCCCAATTCCTGGGCGAAGTACAGCGGAACGGCGGCAAAGGCCTCGTTGACCTCGAACAGGTCGATCTGATCGAGCGACAGCCCGGCTTTTTCGAGCGCCTGCCGGGTGGCGGGCACCGGGCCGGCGAGCATCAGCGTCGGGTCGCTCGCTACCAGCCCCACGCCCGTAATGCGCGCGCGCGGACGCAGGTTCAGCGCCCGACTCGCCTTGGCGCTGCCGACCAGCAGCAAGGCCGCGCCATCGACGATGCCCGACGACGACCCCGCCGTATGCACTGCTGGAATGTGCTCCAGTTGCGGATAACGCTGGCGCGCGACCAGGTGGTTGGCCGCCGCGTCCGGCCCGCCGAATGCGGGCTTGAGCGTGGCCAGCGATTCCAGGGTGGTGTCGGCGCGGATGTATTCGTCGTGGTCGAGCACGGTCAGCCCATTGGCATCGCGCACCGGCGCCAGCGAACGGCTGAAGTGCCCCGCGCGCTGCGCCGCGCCCGCGAGTTGTTGGGAGCGCAGCGCGTAGGCATCGAGTTGCGCCCGATCCAATCCATACAGCGCCGCCATCATGTCCGCGCTGTAGCCTTGGGGAACGTAGGCGATTTTCAAGCTGGTGTCCGGGTCGTAGATCCAGGCCCCGCCCGCCGCGCCCAGCCCGATGCGCGACATGGATTCAAGGCCGCCTGCGGCAATCAGGTCATGCCAGCCGGAGCGGATTTTGGCCGCCGCCAGATTGACCGCCTCCAGCCCGGCGCCGCAAAAGCGTTGCAGCGCCATGCCCGGCACCTGCGCCCAGCCTTTTTCGGCGCACAACGCGGCGATACGCGGCAGACACGAGCCTTGATCGCCCACGGCAGAACTGATGCCCATGACGAGGTCTTCCACCCGCGCCGGATCAAGCGCGTTGCGCTCGCGCAGCGCATCGAGCAGCGTCACCACCAGATCAATGGGTTTGACCTCGTATAGCGCGCCGCCGCCGGGTTTGCCTTTGCCGCGCGGCGTGCGCACGGCGTCGAAAATGAAGGCATCTTCAGACATCGTGTCTCCTGAAAATTTCGATACGAGTGTATCAAAAAAATTGATCTAATTATGAAAAAATGGTAAATTCCAACATTACAGATACTCAAATGGAACCTTCATCTCGAATGTATGACGATCAAGGCAAGCTTGTGAGCGCCTTGGCGCGCGGCGTGCAAATCCTGCGCTGCTTTACGGCGGACACGCCCGAATTGAGCGCGCGCGCACTGATTGACAGCACGAAACTGCCCAAGCCGACTTTTTTCCGGCTCGCCGCCACTCTGTGCGCCGCCGGGCTGCTGCGCTACTGCGAGGCAACGGCCGTCTTTATGCCGGCTCCCGGGTTGCTGACGCTGGCCGCGTCGCTATGGGCGCGCACGCATGTGCGGCAATTGGCTTTCGGGCAGATGCAAGCACTGGCCGACCGGGTGTGCGGGCAGGTCACGCTGGCGCTGGGCGCTGGGCTGGATCTGGTGTTCGTCGAACTGGCACAGTCCAGTCAGTGCACCACGTTTCGTCCAGCGATGGGAGCGCATATCTCCCTGTCGCGCACCGCCACCGGCCGCGCCTACCTCGCCGCGCAGCCGGTAGAGCAGACGCGGCGCTATACCGATGGCGTGACCGCCGCCGATCCGCAGCAAGGCCAGTGGCTGGCCGCGCGGCTGGCTGAAACGCACCGGGATTTGCAGCAGCGAGGCTTTTGCATCAGCCGCGGCGATCTACACCGCGAACTGGAGGCCGTCGCCGTGCCGGTGCGCTCGACCGCGCTGGACGAAATCTACGTGTTGACCTGCACCGTGCCCGTTTTTGAACTGGCACCGGGGCAACTGGAAGGCGACATCGGACCGCGGCTGGTGGCGTTGGCGCGTAGCACCGAAGCGGCCATGGGCCACAGCCCGAACGACGATCCGCGCTGGCTCACGAAGTCTTGAAACTTTGTTTTGCACATGGAAAAGGACTCAATATGGAGACGACGACCGACATCGACCGCCTGGCCCGGTGGGCGCGAGAACAGCCGGACAAGGTAGCTGTGCGCCTGGTCGATGGTGATCTGATTCAGACTCTGTGCTACGCCGAACTCGATAAACAGTCCCGGCGCGCGGCGCACTGGCTGCTGGGCCTGGGTTTGCGCGCGGGAGACGGGTTCGCGCTATTGATGGAAAACCGCCTCGATCTTTTTGCGCTGGCCTGGGGCGCGCGCCGCGCCGGCCTGTACTACACGCCGGTCAGCCCGCATCTGCACCCGGACGAAGTGGCCTACATCCTTGACGATTGCGGCGCGCGCCTGCTGATATGCACGAGCCAGACATTGGATTTGGCGCGCCAGATTG
>JAIRRE010000109.1 GCA_031256125.1 Burkholderiaceae bacterium | reverse complement strand
GGCTGGCACGACCAGCAGCCTGTTACTGGCGCGGTGGATGTAGCGCTGTCGCGGCTCAAACTCGACGCGAGGGACTTTGAACTGGACGGTCGCAAGCCGATATCGCTGACATTTTCCGCGCTGCTTGCGCCTCCACACGGCAAATCGGGCAAGCTGGTCTGGCGCGGCGTGGTCGGTCTGTATCCGGTCAGCGCGCAGGGCCAGGTCAACGCCCAGCGCTTGCCGCTGCAAGCCTTCAAGCCGTATGTCGCGGATCGGCTCAACATCGACATCCTGCGCGCCGACGCCAGCTTCAAGGGCCGGGTCAATTACGCCCAGCAAAGCGCCGGGCCGCATTTGCACATCAACGGCGACGCGCGCATCGAACAACTGCGCACCACCAGCAACCCCGGCAGCGCAACCGCCAATGACGCGCCGCCACCCAACGAAGCGAGCGTTCAAACAGCGCCAGCCACGCCCGCGCTCGATAGCGGCGCAGCAGTATCCGGTGTTTTAGGAGAAGATTTACTCAATTGGCAGCAACTGCGTGTGGCAGGGCTGGACTTGCGACTCGATCCAGGTCACGCGCCGCAGGTCGCGGTCAACGATACGCAGTTGTCTAATTTCTACGCCCGGATCATCGTTCATCCCAACGGACGCATCAATTTGCAGGATCTGGTCAAGACCAGCGCCAGCGCCCCCGCGGCATCCGCCGCCGCCAGCGTCGCGCCGGATGCGCCTGTGATCCACTTCGGCCCGACGCGTTTGGTTAATGGCGAAGTGTCGTTCGGCGACCACTTCATCCGCCCCAATTACTCGGCGGACTTGACGGCGTTGAACGGATCGCTGGGAGCGTTTAACACCGTCGCTAACCCGCAAGCGCCACAAATGGCGGACCTGCAACTGACCGGCCTGGCCCAGAACACCGCGCAATTGGCGATCAACGGCAAGCTCAATCCGCTGGCCAAGCCGCTGGCGCTGGACATCGCCGCCAAGGTTACCGGTCTGGATCTGCCGCCCCTGTCGCCTTATTCGGTCAAATACTCCGGTCACGGCATCGAGCGCGGCAAGCTCAGCATGAACGTGACTTACAAAATTGCGCCCGACGGCCAACTCAGCGCCACCAACAAACTGGTGCTCAACCAATTGCAGTTCGGCCAACAGGTGCCCGGCGCGTCCGCCAGCCTGCCGGTGACGCTGGCCACCACCTTGCTGGCCGACCGCAATGGCGTCATCAATTTGGATTTACCCATCAGCGGCTCGCTCAACGACCCGCAGTTTTCGCTCGGGCCGATCATCCTCAAGGCCATCTTCAACCTCATCGGCAAAGCCATTACCGCGCCGTTCTCGCTGCTGGCGCACGCGCTGGGCGGCGGCAGTGGCCAAGACATGTCGCAAGTGCCGTTCGCGCCCGGCAGCGCGCAACTATCGGAAGCGGCCCGCGCGCAACTGGACAAGATCGCACTAGCCGTGGCCGCACGCCCGCAAATCAAACTCACCGTGATCGGCACGGCCCCGATCGAGGATGAACGCCCCGCCCTCAAGCGCGAACGCTTGAATGCGCTGGTCGCGGCGGAAAGGCGTCCCGACGAGGCCAGCGCGGACACGGCGGCCACCGATGCGGCAGCCCCTGATGCGACAGCGATTAATACGGCGGTTCCCGATGAGGCAACGCAACCTGCATCCGGCACATCCGCCGCAGCTACCACCGTCGAAGCCGAAACGGCGCAGGCCGCGTCAGCCCCAGCCCGCGCAGCCTCGGCGGCCAGCGCGGACGAATACCCGCAACTGCTGCGGCGGCTCTACCGTCGCGCGAACATTCCCGGCAAGCCGCGCAACGCCTTGGGCATGATCCGCGACGCGCCCGTGGCGCAAATGGAATCGCTATTGCTGGCACACATTACCGTTACCGAAGACGATCTTCGCCAACTCGCCGCCCAACGCACCGCCGCCGTTCAGGGCTACCTGACAACGCACGGCCTGAATGCCGACCGGGTTTTCATCGGCACGGCCAACCCCGGCGTTGCGGCGAGCAATGCACAACCTTCAGCCGAACCCGCCAGCAATGCGGCATCCGCAGCCGCCAGTGCCGTCACGCCGCACGTCGAGTTGCAATTGAGCGCGCGCTGATAACTTGTGACGTTTACCACGCCGCCGCCAGCCGGGCAAACCCGGCGGGAGCCTTCCGATCATCCGGGAAGGTGACGATTTCGCTCGCGCCCTGGGTTTGCAGCAAGGTACGCAGGAGCTGGTTATTGAGGGCGTGGCCGGAGCGGAAAGCGCTGTAGGCGGCCAGCATGGGGTGGCCGACGCAGTACAGGTCGCCGATGGCGTCCAGAATTTTGTGCTTGGCAAATTCCTCGGCGTAGCGCAGCCCATCGCTGTTGAGCACCTTGGTGTCGTCCATGACGATGGCGTTGTCCAGCCCTCCGCCCCGCGCCAGACCGTGGGCGCGCAGAGCTTCCACGTCGCGGCTGAAAGCGAAGGTGCGCGCACGCGCAATGTCGCGCGTGTAACGGTCTGTGCCCATGTCGAAGGTAACGCGCTGGCCGGTGGAGTCGATAACGGGGTGGTCGAAGTCGATTTCAAAGCTGACCGTAAAGCCGTGGTACGGCGTCAGGCGCGCCCATTTGAGGTCGCCGCCTTCACCTTGGCGCACTTCCACGGGTTGCAGTACGCGCAGGAAGCGTTTGGGCGCGGGTTGCGTTTCGATGCCCGCGCTTTGCAGCAAATAAACGAACGAGGACGCTGAACCGTCCAGGATCGGTACCTCCTCGGCAGTAATGTCCACATAAAGATTGTCCAGCCCCAATCCGGCGCAGGCGGACATGAGGTGCTCGACGGTACGCACGCGCACGTCGCCCACTGTCGGTGCTGAAATGGTGGAAGCCAGTTGCGTGTCGGTAACGGCCAGCGCGTTGACAGGAATATCCACTGGTACCGCCAAGTCGATGCGCCGGAACACGATGCCTGTGCCGGGTGCAGCGGGGCGCAGCGTCAGTTCCACCCGTT
>JAIRRE010000305.1 GCA_031256125.1 Burkholderiaceae bacterium | reverse complement strand
TCTCAGTCATTTGCCCGATATGCTGTTTAACCCAGCGCCGTTGAGCGCCGCGTCGAATATCTTGCCTGCCTTGGTCTGTGTTTCGTCGGCCACTTTCTTGAGGATATAGCGCCCAGGTTGCGCCGGTACGACCCAGCCCTGTTGGCCTTCGATCATGATCCTGAAGGTGAGGTACTCCGAGGACTTCTTGCCCGGTATGCCATAACCCAGAAACTTGCGGCCAACCGCGCTGGCTACCGCCTCTTGGCTTGGTTGATCTTCGACTTGAGCCGTCCGTAAAGCCACAGCAGCGATGCCATTATGAACTCGCTCACCCTGCTCGGCAGCGCCTTGTATGCGGCTCTTGTTCATCGACTCACCCCATGAAAAAACCCGGCGCCTTGCGGCTGCCGGGTTTTGGGGTATTTGGTTGCGCGAGAAGGATTTGACCCTCCGACCGTTGGGTTATGAGCCCAACGAGCTACCAGACTGCTCCACCGCGCGACGGAATAGATAATTGTAACGGATCCAGAAAGACCCATCTCATACCAAGGTCTATCGTGGTTGCCCGTCAAACTTTAGGCAGAGGCTTTGCCAGTTTCGTCGTTCGCAACTTCAGGCCGATCAACCAGTTCGACCAGCGCCATCGGGGCGTTGTCGCCGACGCGAAAACCCATTTTCAGGATGCGGGTGTAACCTCCCGGACGGGCTTTGAAGCGGGGCCCCAAGTCGGTGAACAACTTGGCGACGCTGGCATCGTCGCGCAACCGCGCGAAGGCCAGTCGCCGGTTGGCAACGCTGTCGGTTTTGGCGCGGGTAATCATCGGTTCGATGACACGGCGCAATTCCTTGGCCTTGGGTACGGTGGTTTTGATGACCTCGTGCGCGATCAGGGAGTTCATCATGTTGCGCAGCATCGCCAAGCGATGCGCGCTGGTGCGGTTGAGTTTGCGCAGGCCGAGTCCGTGACGCATGGTGTTTTTCCTTTCTGATGGGACGGTTGTTAAGGGGAACCGCCGTGTCAGGTACGGCTCCGGGGATGGCCCATAGGCCAATGTCCATTACGCCTAGTGCTGCTGCTCCAGGCCAATGGGCGGCCAGTTGTCGAGCTTCAGGCCCAGCGTGAGGCCGCGCGAGGCCAGCACTTCCTTGATCTCGTTGAGCGATTTGCGGCCCAGGTTGGGGGTTTTGAGCAGTTCGGTTTCGGTACGCTGGATCAGGTCGCCGATGTAGAAAATATTTTCCGCCTTCAGGCAGTTGGCCGAACGCACGGTCAACTCCAGCTCGTCCACCGGACGCAGCAAGATCGGGTCGAACTGGCGACTGCTGGCTGCGGCGCGCGTTTGGGCCAGCGATTCGATGTCCAGCCCTTCGAGTTGTGCGAACACCGCCAGTTGCTCGACCAGAATGCGCGCGGAAGCGCGCAAGGCGTCTTCTGGGCTGATGACGCCGTTGGTCTCGATCTCCATTACCAGCTTGTCCAGATCAGTGCGCTGCTCGACACGGGCGTTCTCCACCGTGTAGCTCACGCGCCGCACCGGCGAGAAAGAGGCGTCGAGCACGATGTGTCCGATGGCACTCGTCGCCAGTTCATCGCCAAAGCGCCGCACGGTGCCCGGCACATAGCCGCGCCCTTGCTCGACCTTGAACTGCATGTCAAGTTTGCCGCCGTGCGACAAGTTGGCAATGACGTGATCGGGGTTGATGATTTCCACATCGTGCGGAATTTGAATATCGCTCGCCCGCACCGGCCCTTCGCCTTCCCTGCGCAGCGCCAGCGTAACCTCTTCGCGCCCGTGCAGCTTGAACACCACGCCTTTGAGATTGAGCAGGATGTTGACCACATCCTCCTGTACACCATCAATACTGGCGTATTCATGCACCACGCCAGCAATGGTGGCCTCGGTGGGCGCATAGCCCACCATCGACGACAGCAGCACACGCCGCAGCGCGTTGCCCAGTGTGTGGCCGTAACCGCGCTCGAACGGCTCCAGCGAGACCTTGGCTTTGTCGGAGCCTAGCGGTTCGACGTTGATCGATTTGGGTTTCAGCAGTTGTGTTTGCATCGGCTCGATTTCCTCTCAATACCCCCGGTTCGTTACACCGGTAAGGCTGGGGCCCATCGCATCACCCTGCGATAGGGGATAAAAAAACACCGGGGCGACAGGTTGGCGGCGCTTGGCGCGGCGGCCCTGTCACCCTGGCAGCACATTAACGCGAATACAACTCGACGATCAACGATTCGTTGATGTCGGCGCCAAACTCGTCGCGGTCTGGGGTCTTCTTGAAAGTGCCTTCAGCCTTGTCGGCGTTGACCTCGACCCAACCCGGAAAGCCAATCTGCGCGGCCAGTTGCAGCGCTTCCTGTACCCGCACCTGTTTTTTCGATTCTTCGCGCACGGCCACCATGGCGCCCGGCACGACCTGAAACGACGGAATATTGACCGGCTTGCCGTTGACCAGAATTGCTTTGTGGCTAACCAGTTGACGCGCCTCGGCGCGCGTGGAACCAAAGCCCAGGCGATAGACCACATTGTCCAGGCGCGATTCGAGCAGCGCGAGCAAATTCGCGCCCGTATTGCCCTTGCGGCGCTCGGCCTCGGCAAAGTAGCGGCGGAACTGCTTTTCCAGCACGCCATACATGCGCTTGACCTTCTGCTTTTCGCGCAGTTGCAGACCGTAATCGGACGTGCGCTGACCGGACGTGCGGCCATGCTGTCCGGGCTTGGTCTCGAACTTGGCCTTGTCACTGATCGAGCGGCGCGCGCTCTTCAAGAACAGGTCGGTGCCTTCGCGGCGGGAGAGTTTGGCCTTGGGGCCTAGGTAACGTGCCACTTGAATTTTCCTTTATTACATCTCTGCCGTAAGCCAAACTTGGTTTACGGGAGCCGGCAGCGGGTTGAACCGTCGGCAGTGGGCTTGGGGTTGAAAAAACAAAACACAAGAACACAGCCCATCTTAGATTGGACCGTGTTACCCGTCGATTAAATTCTCCGGCGTTTTTGCGGGCGGCAGCCGTTGTGCGGCACCGGGGTCACATCCGCGATCGAGGCAATGCGAATGCCCAGTGCGGCCAATGCGCGCACCGACGATTCACGGCCCGGGCCGGGGCCTTTGATCTCCACATCCAGATTCTTGATGCCCTGCTCCATCGCTGCGCGGCCAGCCGATTCGGACGCTACCTGCGCCGCGAACGGGGTCGATTTGCGCGAGCCTTTGAAGCCCTGACCACCCGAAGACGCCCACGACAGCGCATTGCCCTGCCGGTCGCTGATGGTGATGATGGTGTTGTTGAACGACGCATGCACATGCGCGATGCCGTCGGAGATGTTCTTGCGAACCTTTTTGCGCACACGTTGCGCGGCGTTGCTGGCGGGTGCCTTGGCCATGTTTCAAGTTCCTTGCGGTTTACTTCTTTAGCGACTGAGCGGCGCGGCGCGGGCCTTTGCGGGTACGCGCGTTGGTGCGCGTGCGCTGGCCGCGCAGCGGCAGACCCCGGCGGTGGCGCAGACCGCGGTAGCAGCCGATGTCCATCAAACGCTTGATGTTCATCGTCGTTTCGCGGCGCAGGTCACCCTCGACGGTGTATTGAGCCACCTGATCGCGGATTTTTTCCTGATCGGCGTCCGTCAAGTCCTTAATTTTTTTGGAATAGGCAATGCCGCAGTCGTCGCAAATTTTGCGCGCGCGGGCACGGCCAATACCGTAGATGGCAGTCAAGCCAATCTCGGCGTGCTGGTGTGGCGGAATGTTGATACCGGCAATACGAGCCATTTTATAGGTCCTCTACGAGCAGAGCGCGCCGGGCTTCAGCCTTGACGCTGTTTATGACGAGGGTCGGTGCAAATCACGCGCACCACGCCCTTGCGGCGGATGATCTTGCAATTACGGCAAATCCTTTTCACCGATGCAGAAACTCTCATGGCATTCTCCTAAAATCTCGACTCTTGGTTCAATTCAAATCAAATTCAATTCATTTGGTCCGGAGCACGATGCGCCCACGCGTCAAATTACCCGAAATATAACCATGCACGACAAAACCGTTTTCCAGCTTGACCTGAAAGGTCGCATTGGGCAAGTTTTCCAGCATCTCGCCCTGCATCTGAATCACGTCGTCCTTGGCCATCATGGTTCAGTGTTACATCAACGACCACTCTTTCATCATCCCGACAGCGTCGTTTTAAAATGGGCTTTTTTGAGCAGCGATTCATATTGCTGACTCATCATGTAATTCTGCACCTGCGCCATGAAATCCATGGTCACCACAACCAAAATCATCAACGATGTGCCGCCAAAATAAAACGGAACGTTATATTTGAGAATCAAAAATTCCGGCAGCAAACACACCAGCGTAACATAGATTGCCCCGGCCAGCGTCAACCGCATGAGGATTTTGTCGATATAGCGGGCCGTTTGCTCGCCGGGCCGGATGCCCGGCACGAAAGCGCCGCTCTTTTTCAGATTGTCTGCTGTTTCCCGGCTGTTGAACACCAGCCCGGTGTAGAAAAAGCAGAAAAAGATGATGGCCGCCGCATACAGCAGCACATAAAGTGGCTGACCCTGCGTGAGCATGGCGGCGATGTCTCGCAGCCATTGCATCGAATGACCGGTACTGAACCAGCTTGCGGCGGTAGCCGGCAACAAAATGATTGATGAAGCAAAAATCGGCGGGATTACACCCGACATGTTCAGCTTGAGCGGCAAATGCGAAGATTGCCCGCCATATACTTTGTTCCCAACCTGCTTGCGTGCGTAGTTAACCAATACCCGGCGCTGCCCGCGCTCGATGAAAACCACGAAATACGTCACCACGCATACGACGGCAATAACGAACAGCGCCGCGATGATGCTCATCGCCCCGGTATTGATGAGTTCCGCCATTCCGCCGACAGCGCGCGGCAGCCCCGCCGCAATACCGGCGAAGATGATGATCGAAATGCCGTTACCCAAGCCGCGCTCGGTAATCTGTTCGCCCAGCCACATCAGAAACAGGGTACCGGCCGTTAAACTAACCACCGCTGTCAGGACGAAACCTGGCCCCGCGTTCATGACCACCCCTTGCGAGGAAGCCTCCAACCCCAGTGCGATCATCAACGATTGAATCACCCCCAGCGCCACCGTGAAGTAACGCGTGTATTGGGTAATCTTGCGACGGCCCGCCTCGCCTTCTTTCTTGAGTTGCTCGAAAAAAGGCATCACGTAGGTCAACACCTGAATGATGATCGACGCGGAAATGTAGGGCATAACCCCGAGCGCGAATACCGTAAAGCGCGACAGCGCACCGCCGGAAAACATGTTGAACATGCCCAGGATACCGGTCTGGTGCTGTTCAAACATTTGTCTGAACTGTTCCGGGTTGATGCCAGGCACGGGAATATGCGCGCCGACCCGGTAAACGAGCAGTGCGCCAACCAAAAACAGCAGGCGGCGGCGCAAGTCACCGTACTTACCGGGCTTGGCGATCTGGTTCGCGTTCGTGGCCATCGGAGATATTTCTCTTTCCGCAATACGCGCGGCTCAGGCCAGCGCGCCGCCCGCAGTCTCGATGGCCGCCTTGGCGCCCGCGGTCGCGCCGATGCCGGTCAACTTCACAGCGCGCGTGAGCGCGCCGCTCTTGATGACTTTCACCGTCTTGACCAACTGCTTGACCAGTCCGGCCTGTTTGAGCACGAGCAGATCCACCTCGGCCAATGCCAAGCGATCCAAATCGGCCAACGTAATTTCAGCCGTATAGCGTAGCGCCGCTGATTTAAAACCACGCTTGGGCATACGGCGTTGCAGCGGCATCTGCCCGCCCTCGAAGCCGATTTTGTGATAACCGCCGGCGCGCGATTTTTGGCCTTTGTGACCACGCCCGGCAGTCTTGCCCAAACCGGAACCGATGCCACGACCCACGCGGCGGCGCGTGCGCTTGGACCCCTCGGCGGGCTTGATGGTATTGAGTTCCATGATTGCGAATTCCTGTTAGATGATCTTGACCAGATAGTCGACCTTGTTGATCATCCCGCGCACCGCCGGCGTATCTTCCAGCTCGCGCACACTGTTCAACTTACCCAGCCCCAAGCCCCGCACCGTCGCGCGGTGCGATACCTGGCAACCGATGGGGCTGCGCACAAGCTGTACTTTGAGGGTTTTCTTGTCGTTTGCCATGCCG
>JAIRRE010000249.1 GCA_031256125.1 Burkholderiaceae bacterium | reverse complement strand
ACTGGTGGAACAACTGTTGGCCCTGGCGCGACAGGAGGGGCGCGGCGCGGGTAGTGAATCGTGGACCGCCGTGGATTTGGCGCAATTGGCCGAATCCGCTGTTGCCGATGCGCAGTTGCTCGCCGACCGCGCCGGCATCGGGTTGCGCTGGCAACCGTCGGAGGGCGCGGTGCAGACCAGGGGGGATGTCGGGGCGCTAACCATTTTGTTGCGCAACCTGATCGAAAACGCGCTGCGTTACACCCCCGCAGGCGGCCAAGTGCGCGTGACGGCGGGCGTTCAAAACAGCACGGAGTCAGGCGGAGCGGGGCGCGCCTGGCTGGCGGTGGAAGATTCCGGCACCGGCATTCCGCCCGAGGAACGTCAGCGCGTACTCGACCGCTTTTATCGCGCGCCCAATGCCACCGCGCAAAGTGGCATTCCCGGCAGCGGCCTGGGTCTGGCCATCGTCCGCGCCGTGGTTGCGCGTCATAACGGCCAATTGATCCTTGACGATTCGCCCAGTCTCGGCGGTTTGCGGGTGATGGTCCATCTAAGTCGTTGCTAATTTCCACGTGCCATATTCCTGCCTCGTAAGGCCCGTGGCGCGTTGCCGCGGGCCGTGGAAAGGAGATGACAGGTGAATAGACCGATAGCAATGACTTCCCGGAAACTGGTGTTGGCGCTGCTGGCGGCAGGCGTGCTGGGTGGCGTTGGCGCGGTGGCGGTGCAGCACGCGGGCGAATTGGCGCGAGCGCAACCGTTGCAAGCGCCGGTTGCGACAGCGGCGCAAGCGCCAGCCTTCGCGCCGGTCGCGTCGCCATCGCTGCCCAATTTCAGGGCGATCACGGCCCAATACGGCCCGGCGGTGGTCAACATCAGCACGGTGGGCGGCGCGCACAAGGCCGTTGCGTTCGATGACGGTGACAATGGGGACGGCAACGGCGCACAGGCGCAAATTGATCCGCGTCTGCGTGATTTTTTGCGCCAGTTCGGTTTGCCACCCGGCATGTTGATGGGGCCGGGCGGGCAAGGCCGCATCGCGCCCCGGCAGACGCCGCTCATGCACGGGCTGGGGTCGGGCTTCATCGTCAGCCCCGATGGCTTGATCCTGACCAACGCACACGTGGTGCGCGGCGCGGATGAAGTCACGGTCAAGCTCACCGACCGGCGCGAGTTCAAGGCCAAAGTGCTGGGGCAGGACGATAAAACCGACATCGCGGTCATCAAGATCGACGCGCACGGCCTGCCCACGGTGCCGCTGGGCAATTCGCGCGACCTGGCGCCAGGCGATTGGGTGCTGGCCATCGGCGCGCCGTTCGGGTTCGAGAACAGCGTGACCGCTGGAATCGTCAGCGCCAAAAACCGCTCGCTGCCCGACGAAGGCATGGTGCCGTTCATTCAGACCGACGCGCCGGTCAATCCGGGTAATTCGGGCGGGCCGCTGTTTGATGCGCGTGGCGAGGTCGTCGGCATCAACAGCCAGATTTACAGTCGCACGGGCGGCTATCAGGGGTTGTCGTTCGCCATCCCGATTGAGCTGGCGCTGCACGTCAAGGATCAGATCGTGGCGCGCGGCAAGGTTGAACACGCCAAGCTGGGCGTGGCGGTGCAGGAGGTCAATCAGGCGTTCGCCGATTCCTTCAAGCTGCCCAAACCCGAAGGCGCCTTGGTGTCGAGCGTCGAAAAAGGCGGCCCGGCGGATCGGGCGGGCCTTATACCGGGCGACGTGATTACGCAGGTCGATGGACAAGCTATCGTAGCTTCGGGCGATCTGCCCGCCATCATCGGCATGGACAAACCCGGCGACACCGCGCACCTGACCCTTTGGCGCGATGGCAAGCCCGACGACGTGACCGTCAAGCTGGGCAACATGGCGGATAAATCCACGCAGGTGGCCAGCAGCGCATCGACCGATAAAGGCAAACTTGGCCTGACCTTGCGCCCGCTCGATCCGCAGGAACGCGCGCAAGCCAAGCTCGACGACAAGGGCGGCCTGCTGGTCGAGCGTGCCAGCGGTCCGGCGGCTATCGCGGGCATTCAACCCGGCGACGTGATCGTGGCGGTCGATGGACAACCGGTGCGGAACTTGGAGCAGGTGCGCAGCCTTATCGCCAAGGCCGATAAATCGGTTGCCCTGCTGATTCAGCGCGATGGCGAACGCATCTTCGTGCCGGTGAACGTGGGATAAAAATCACCCGACTCTAGAATTTATCCGTGAAGAATATCAACCTGCAACGGCACCTTGCGAAAGGCGATGATGGCATCGGCAAGGTGGTTCAGGGCAACCAAGCTGGGCTGGAGTTTTTCATAGCGCACCAGTAGCTTGCGAGAACGATTGAACCAGCTATGACAGACCTCTACGACCCAGCGGCGAGCCTTCTGGTTCCGGTTGCGCCGTTTGGCCTCGGCTTCCTTGGAACGACTGACTACATGGGGATGTAACCATGCGCCAGAAGATAGGATCGGTAGAGCGCAGCACCCCCTATCTTCCTGTGCCGCAAAAATCAAAATTGCAATGAATTATGCGGTTTGCGATGGGTTTCGCTCTCGCTCAACCCATCCTACCCGGGCTAATGATTTATAGTCCTACATTCCGGAGCTGCCAGCCCTGACCCATGTCAACCACAGAGAAGTTGAGCGCGTGGCACACCCCGCTGATGTCAGCGCAAAAGGTTGCTGAAAAAGAAAAAGCATTACGGGTTCCGAGTTTCCAGTTCCCGATATTGACTGGCTTCAATATCGTTCCCAAAGGAGTATTGGCAAACGGATGAAAACCTACAAAACACCCGGAGTCTCCGGGCACACCGTAGCGCCCCAGGTATTGGCAAACCAGTTGGTAATTGCCAGCCGCCATCCAATTCGCCGCGACGGTATCGACAGTGTTCACCATCAGAGGCGTGGCATCCCGAAGTGCTGCGCCCAGTGCCGGGTTAACACGTTGTTCCCGATCCGCCGCCGTGCGTATCACGTTCTCCAGCGCCGCGCGATCTTCAGGCGATAGATGCATAGGACCGAACGCCGCTACAGAACTACCCCCTCCTTTCCCGCGCGCAAGGGCAGTATTGACGGACGACAGTGATTGATTGACGTCTTGCAAAGACTGCGTGACTCCGGTACATCCCGTGATCGACAGCGCTGCTGCGGCACACAAGACAGGAACGATTTTTTGTTTCATCATTGACAATCCCCCTCTGTTAATAAGTTACCAATTGTAAAAGTTATCTCCTGTCCTCTCCAGACTGAAGGCGTGCACTCTATCCGCCAGCCTACACGGCTTTCTTTACCTTTTACGTTCAATGGGGCTGCCCTATGAGTCTGACGACTTACCTCGCAGCCCGTGCAGCATGGATTGAGCCTTGCGCAACCCATTGCAATCAATGCCTGAAGTGCCGCACCCCAGTAAAGACCATGACCACGCCACGTTCGTTGGCGGCATCTATCACTTCCTGGTCGCGCATTGAACCGCCGGGCTGGATGACGCACGTGGCGCCTTGGTCGATGACCACGTCCAGCCCGTCGCGGAAGGGAAAGAAGGCATCGCTGGCGACTGCTGAGCCTTGCAGCGACAGGCCCGCATTGGCCGCCTTCATGCTGGCGATGCGGGCCGAATCGACGCGGCTCATCTGGCCTGCGCCCACGCCTAGCGTCATGCCGTTGCCGCAGAACACGATGGCGTTGCTTTTGACGTAATGCGCAATCTTCCACGCAAACAGCAGGTCTTGCAACTGCTGCGGCGTGGGCTGTTTGACGGTGACGACCTTGAGCTGATCGAGCGACAGTTGATGGTTGTCGGCGGTCTGCATCAGCAAGCCTGAACCGACGCGCTTGACATCCATGGCGTTGTGTCCGCGCTCCCAATCGGTCTTGCCGCTGGCCAGGCTTGCGGGCAGGGCGATTTCAAGAATCCGCACATTGACCTTGCTCTTGAACACATCGAGCGCCTCTGGCGTATAGCCGGGGGCCATCAACACCTCGACAAACTGCTTATTGACCGCCTGCGCAGTGGCGCCATCGACGGGCCGGTTGAAGGCGATGATGCCGCCGAAAGCCGAAGTGGGGTCGGTCTTGAAAGCCTTGGCATAAGCCTCGCACGCATCGGCCCCGATCGCCACGCCGCACGGATTGGCGTGCTTGATGATGACGCAGGCGGGCTGTTCAAAGCGCTTGACGCATTCCCAGGCGGCGTCGGCATCGGCGATGTTGTTGTAAGAAAGTTCCTTGCCCTGTAATTGTTTGGCCACGGCCAGCGAGCCGGGCGCGGGGTACAGGTCGCGGTAGAAGGCGGCTTGCTGGTGCGGGTTTTCGCCGTAACGCAGGTCTTGCAGTTTGATGAAGCTGGCGTTGCTTT
>JAIRRE010000211.1 GCA_031256125.1 Burkholderiaceae bacterium | reverse complement strand
TAGCCGGTGCGCAAGGTGTCGATCTTGACGAAAGTGGAAAGCGGCACCTGCTGTCCGGTGATCGGCGAGGTCAGGTACAGGCGGTCGAACAGCGAGGAGTCTTTTTGCAACGCGGGCGTGACTTCCAGAATCACGGTGTAGTTGTTCAGTTGCGTGAAGTATTGCGCCACCTGGCGCTGGCCGATAGCGTCGTTGATGGTGGCGTCCACCAGCGCCGGGGTGATGCCGTAGCTGGCGGCGCGCTCGCGGTCGATGGTCAGGTTGACCGTCGGCGCGGCGTTTTGCTGGTCGGAGGTCACGTCCCTGAGCAGGGGCAGGCCGCGAAACCGCTGCACCAGTCTGGGCGCCCAGGTGTTGAGTTCGTTGAGGTCCGAATCGACCAGGGTGTACTGGTACTGCGTGCGCGCCAGCCGTCCGCCGACGTTGATGTCTTGCAGCGCCTGCATGTACAGGGTCACGCCCCCCACCTTGGCCAGCTTCGGGCGCAGGCGCGCGATGACCTGGTCGGCGGTGTCTTTGCGGCCTTCATCGATCGGTTTGAGAGCGATGAAGAAATTACCCGTGTTGAAGGTCGAGTTGCCGACGTTGAAGCTGAACGCGCGCACGTCCGGGTCTTGGCGCACGATGTCGGCCAACGCCAACTGGCGCGAGCGCATCGCCGCGAAAGATGAATCCTGCGCGGCGACGGCGGAACCGAAAATGAAGCCCGTGTCCTGCTGCGGGAAAAAGCCCTTGGGAATCACGATGTACAAAATCACCGTGGCCGCCACCGTGGCCAGAAACACCAGCAGCGTGATGAAGGAGTGGCGCAGCACCACGGTCAGGCCGCGCCGGTAGCCGTTTTGCATGGCGTCGAAGCCGCGCTCGAACAGCAGGAACAGCTTGCCATGCCGGGTGTGTTCTTTGAGAAATTTGGCGCACATCATCGGGGTGAGCGTGAGCGTGAGCAGCACCGAGACCACGATGGTCATGGTCACCGTCACCGCGAATTCCCGGAAGAACCGCCCGACGATGCCGCCCATCAGCAGCAGCGGAATGAATACCGCCACCAGCGACACCGAAATGGAAATGATGGTAAAGCCGATTTCGCCCGCGCCTTGCAGCGCCGCCTGCATCGGCTTCATGCCGGCCTCGACGTGGCGGTAGATGTTTTCCAGCATCACGATGGCGTCGTCCACCACGAAGCCCACGGCGATGGTCAGCGCCATCAGCGAAAGGTTGTCCAGGCTGTAGTTCAGCACATACATTACAGCTACCGTGCCCAGAATCGCCAGCGGCACGGTCACGCTGGGGATGATGGTCACGGTGACGTTGCGCAGGAACGCGAAGATGACCATCACCACCAGGCAGATCGAGAGGATCAGCGTGAATTCCACATCCTTGACCGAAGCGCGGATGGTTTGCGTGCGGTCCATCGCCACCGACACGATGACACTCGGCGGAATGGCCGCTTCCAGCTTGGGCAGCGCCGCTTTCACGCGGTCCACGGTTTCGATCACATTGGCGCCGGGCATCTTGTAAATCGCCAGCATCACCGTGCGCCCGTCGGTAATGGTGGAGTCGGGCAGCGCCGCCGCCCCATTGACGGCCCAGGCGGCGATCTTGACGTTTTCCGGCCCATCGACGGCCACGCCCACGTCGCGCACACGGATCGGCGCGCCGTTGCGCCAGGCCAGCACCGCGTCATTCCACGGCGCGGCCTTGAGTAATTGGTCGTTGGTATAGACGTTGAACGCCTGCTGCGCGCCGTCGATGGTGCCAGTGGGCGCACTGGTGGTGGTGTTGGCGATAACGCTGCGGATGTCTTCCAGCGACAGGCCCAGCGTCTTGATTTTGGCCGGATCGACCTGGATGCGCACGGCGGGCTTTTGCTTGCCGAAGATGTTGACCAGACCCACGCCGTCGATGCGCGAAATCTGCTGCGCCAGCACGTTGTCGGAATAGTCGCTGGCCTCGATCAGCGGCAAGACCTTCGATTGCACGTCGAGGATCAGAATCGGCGTATCAGCCGGGTTGAACTTGCGAAAACTCGGCGGGCTGGGCAGATTCTTGGGCAACTGGCCGGAAGCGGCATTGATGGCCGCCTGCACGTCCAGCGCCGCGCCGTCAATGTTGCGGCTCAACTCGAATTGCAGCGTGACCTGGGTTGATCCCAGCGAACTGGTAGAGGTCATTTGCGCCAGCCCCGGAATCAGCGAGAACTGGCGTTCCAGCGGCTGCGCCACCGTGGCGGCCATGTTCTCCGGGCTGCCGCCGGGCAAGCTGGCCGACACCTGGATGGTCGGGAAGTCCACCTGCGGCAGCGCCGCCACCGGGAGCAGCGGCCAGGCCACCAGCCCGATCAACAGTATCGCCACCGCCAGCAGCGAAGTACCGATGGGGCGTTTGATGAAACCGGCTGAAATACTCATGGCGCGGCCCCGCTGCCGCCGCTGTTTTGGCTCCCCTCTCCCGCTTGCGGGAGAGGGGTTGGGGGAGAGGATTGGCGCGCCGCGTGTTCGCTGCCAGCGTTGCCTTGGCCGCCGCTGGCCGGCATTTCGGCGATGGACGCTCCCGGCGTCAGCTTGTACTGCCCATCGACCACCACGCGCTGGCCCGCTGACAGCCCTTGCGTGATGACCGCGAGGTTGCCTTGGCTGTCGCTCTCGTCGATTTGAATCGGCTGCATGCGCGCCTTGCCGTCGGCGTCGATCACATAGGCGAACAACCCATCCACGCCGCGCTGCACCACGGGCGCGGGCACCGTCAGCGCCTGCGCGCGCTGGCCCAACACCACACGCGCATCGACCGACTGGCACGGCCACAGTTTGTGCCGCGGATTGGGGAATTGCCCCTTGAGCATGATGGTGCCGGTGCTGGCGTCGATCTGGTTGTTCAAGAGCGCCAACTGGCCGCTGGCCAGCACGGCGTGCGTATTCCGGTCCAGCGCCTGCACCGCCAGCGGCCTGGCGCTGGCGTGCAGCGCCGCATTGACGGCCTGAAAGGCGCTTTCCGGCAGCGTGAACTGCACGTTGATGGGATCAATCTGGTTGATGACCAGCAGCCCGCCCGCATCCGCCGCGTGCACGATGTTGCCCGGATCGACCAACTGGTCCCCGACCCGGCCCGTGATCGGTGCGGTGATGGTGGTGTAACTCAGGTTCACGCGCGCAAATTCGATCTGGGCGTCGTCGTTCTGCACGGCGGCCTGCAACTGCTCGACCTGCGCGCGCTGGGTATCCAGCGTTTGCCGGGTGGTCGCGTCTTCCTTGATGAGTTGCTCGTAGCGCGCCAGATCGACGCGCGCATTGGCCAATGAAGATTGGTCCTTGGCTTTTTGCGCCAGACTTTGATCG